>NZ_JBQEOE010000029.1:0-73686 GCF_052045105.1 Lysobacter sp. 22409
CGCGGCGATGCGGCGGGCAATGCATCCAGCGATGAACCCCACGAGCCCGACCGCGCCGACGCAGACCGCGCAGGCGTTCCGCCCCACCGATGGAGACACGATGAGCAAGGCCACGAGGAAGAACACGCAGTCGTCCGCGCCGCACGCCGCCGACCGCCATGACCTGATCCGCGTGCAGGGTGCGCGCGTGAACAACCTCAAGGACCTCAGCGTCGAGTTGCCGAAGCGCCGCCTGACCGTGTTCACCGGTGTGTCCGGGTCCGGCAAGAGCTCGCTGGTGTTCGGCACCATCGCCGCCGAATCGCAGCGGCTGATCAACGAGACCTACAGTTCCTTCGTGCAGGGTTTCATGCCATCGATGGCGCGGCCGGAGGTCGACGTGCTCGACGGCCTGACCACGGCGATCATCGTCGACCAGGAACGCATGGGCGCCAACGCCCGCTCCACCGTCGGCACCGCCACCGATGCCAATGCGATGCTGCGCATCCTGTTCAGCCGCCTCGGCAAGCCGCACATCGGTTCGCCCAACGCCTACTCCTTCAACGTCGCCTCGGTGCAGGCGGTCGGCGCGATCACGGTCAAGGGCGAGACCAAGCGCCAGACCTTCAACCGCACCGGCGGCATGTGCCCGCGTTGCGAAGGCATGGGCCGGATCTCCGACATCGACCTGACTCAGTTGTACGACGACAGCAAGTCGATCAACGACGGCGCGATCACCATCCCGGGCTACAGCATGGACGGTTGGTACGGCCGCATCTACAACGGTTGCGGTTTCTTCGACCCGGACAAGCCGATCCGCAAATTCAACAAGAAAGAACTGCACGATCTGCTGCACAAGGAGCCGACCAAGATCAAGGTCGACGGCATCAACCTGACCTACGCCGGCTTGATTCCGCAGATCCAGAAGTCGTTCCTGTCCAAGGACGTCGATGCCCTGCAGCCGCACATCCGCGCCTTCGTCGAACGCGCGACCACCTTCAGCGCCTGTCCCGACTGCGGCGGCACCCGCCTCAGCGAAGCGGCGCGCTCGTCGAAGATCGGCAAGATCAACATCGCCGACGCCTGCGCGATGCAGATCAGCGACCTCGCCGACTGGGTGCGCGGGCTCAAGGAGCCCTCGGTCGCGCCCTTGCTCGCCAAGCTGCTGCACACCCTGGATTCGTTCGTCGAAATCGGGCTGGGTTATCTGTCGTTGGAACGGCCGTCGGGCACCTTGTCGGGCGGCGAAGCGCAACGCACCAAGATGATCCGCCACCTCGGCTCGTCGCTGACCGACGTCACCTATGTCTTCGACGAACCGACCATCGGCCTGCACCCGCACGACATCCAGCGCATGAACGAGTTGCTGCTGCAACTGCGCGACAAGGGCAATACCGTGCTGGTGGTCGAGCACAAGCCAGAAGCGATCGCGATCGCCGACCACGTCGTCGACCTCGGCCCCGGCGCCGGCTCGGCCGGCGGCACGGTCTGCTACGAGGGTACCGTCGAAGGCCTGCGCGCCAGCGACACCCTGACCGGCCGCCACCTCGACGACCGCGCCTCGCTCAAGCCGAGCGTGCGCAAGGCCAAGGGCCAGCTGAAGATCCGCGGCGCCAGCAAGCACAACCTGCGCAAGGTCGATGTGGATATTCCGCTCGGCGTGCTGTGCGTGATCACCGGCGTGGCGGGTTCGGGCAAGAGTTCGCTGGTGCACGGCTCGCTGCCGGCCGACGAGACGGTGGTGTCGGTCGACCAGGGTGCGATCCGCGGCTCGCGCCGCAGCAACCCGGCCACCTACACCGATCTGCTCGAACCGATCCGTAAGGCCTTCGCCAAGGCCAACGGGGTCAAGCCGGCCTTGTTCAGCGCCAACTCCGAAGGCGCCTGCCCGACCTGCAACGGCGCCGGCGTGATCTACACCGACCTGGCGACGATGGCCGGCGTGGCGACCACCTGCGAGGATTGCGAGGGCAAGCGCTTCGAGGCCTCGGTGCTGAAGTACAAATTCGGCGGCCGCGACATCAGCGAAGTGCTGGCGATGCCGGTCAGCGAGGCCGAAGCCTTCTTCGGCGCCGGCAAGGCGCACACCCCGGCCGCGCACGCCATCCTGCAGCGGCTCGTGGATGTCGGTCTGGGCTACCTCAGCCTGGGCCAGCCGCTCACCACCTTGTCGGGCGGCGAGCGCCAGCGCCTCAAGCTCGCCACTCACATGGCCGAGAAGGGCGGTATCTACATACTCGACGAACCGACCACCGGCCTGCACCTCGCCGACGTCGAACAACTGCTCGGCCTGCTCGACCGCCTGGTCGACTCCGGCAAGTCGGTGATCGTGATCGAGCACCACCAGGCGGTGATGGCGCACGCCGACTGGCTCATCGACCTCGGCCCCGGCGCCGGCCACGACGGCGGCCGCGTCGTCTTCGAAGGCACCCCGGCCGAGCTGGTCAAGGCCAAGTCCACGCTGACTGGCAAGCATCTCGCGGACTACGTCGGCGCTCGAGGGAAGCCGTCGAAGAAGTCCTAGGACGGTTGGCTCGGATCGTCGTCGCGGCGCCGAGCCATCGAGGCAAGCGCGGGCAGTGGCCTGCGGTTCCTGTCCGTGCCCACGTTCTACACCGGGCTTCGAAAAGGTCGAGCACCAAAAAGGTCGAGCTTCAAAAAGACCGAGTTCCAAAAACGTCGAGCTTCAAAAAGACCGAGGGCACGACGCCGGACGCTGGGCGGCAGGCGCAGCCGCGGCCGAACGCCGCCTCCTGAAACACGTTTCCGGACTCCGCGAACGCCATCCAAGATATTGTGGCAAAAGGAAAATCGGCAGCATGCGGGCTTCTCAAACAGGAACCCGCCATGGCAAACCTGCCGTTCACGCCAGCTACCATCCGTGCCGCACCGCTACGCGCGATCCTCGTCCGACTGCTGGCTTGCGCCTTCGTGCTTCTGTTGTCCGGCGGCGTGGCGCATGCCGGGCCGCCTGCCGATGACCGCCAGGTCGCCGCGGTGATCCAGGACTACCTGCAGGGGAGTTCCTACAACCGGACCGAGCAGCTTCGACGCGCGTTCCATCCCAGTGCACGCCTGTACCTGAGCCAGGGGGCGAGCGGCATGCGGGAGGTGGGAGTCGAGGAGTATGTCGGCTGGTTCAGCAAGAACCCGGACCAGTTCAATGGGCGATCCGGCCGTCTGATCAGCGTGCAGGTCGACGGCAACATCGCGACCGCGAAGGCGGAGATCCTGGTCGGCAAGGATCAGGCGCGCTACGTCGACCTGTTCCTGCTGAAGAAGCTCGGCGACGCGTGGCAGGTCATCAGCAAGACCGCGACGCGCTACCAGGCGCCGGCTCATGGCCGCCAGGTGCTGCTGGTCGTGTCCAATGTCGGCACGATACCCGGCACCCGCCTCAGCGCCGGCAACAGCTTTGCGGAGCTGATCCACGCCTACACCGCCTTCCGCGAAGCCGGCTACGGCGTGCAGTTCGTCAGCCCCGAAGGCGGGGCTGTGCCGCTGGCCTATATCGACACCCGCGATCCGGAGCACACGGCCAGGATCTACGACGGCGACTTCATGTGGGCCTTGGCCAATACGCGCAAACCCGAGGAGGTGAATGCGGTCGACTATGCCGCGCTGATGTACATCGGCGGCAGCGCCGCGATGTACGGCGTCGTCGATCACCCCGGCCTCAAGGCCCTGGCGGCCCGCATCTATGAACAGCAGCAGGGCATCGTCTCGGCGGTCTGTCACGGCAGCGCTGGTCTTGCGAACCTGACCTTGTCCGACGGCACGGCGCTGGTCAGCGGCAAGCGCGTCACCGGCTATCCCGATGCCTTCGAAGACAAGCAAGCGCCGTACTACAAGGCCTTGCCGTTCTCGCTCGAGCAGCGCCTGCAGGAGCGCAAGGGTCTGTTCCGTTACGGTGCCCGCAACACCTCGCACGTGGAAATCGATGGCCGGCTCATCACCGGCATGAACTGGCAATCCACCCGCGACGTCGTCAAGGCCATCCTCCAGCAGTTGGATGCCTCGGGCGCGCCGGCAGCGATATCGCCGGCAGCGACATCGCAAGGTTCGAGCCGCTAGCCGATCTCATCGAAGCCGAGTCCACGCTTGCCGGCAAACCTCCAGCGGAGTGAGTCGCATCGATTGGGGACGATCAGATCGAACGCCGAGGCGTTGGCTCCGTGGCTAGGAGCGATGCGAGTCGCGACCGCGCGCTTACGGTCTCGCGTCGCATCGAGCCACTCAGATCGAACGCTTGAAGCTTCCGTCACTAGAACGGCGGCGTGCTTTCTTTGAGTCGCCGATCGCCCCATGAGTGCCAAGCTGCTCTAGGCCGCGGCCTCGCGCTCGCCACGTCGATACCCGATCGCCTCGGTCAAATGCGCCGTGGCGATCTGCGGGCTTTCGGCGAGGTCGGCGATGGTGCGCGCGACCCGCTGGATGCGGTGCATCGAGCGCGCCGACAGTTGCAAGGCGTCGACGGCGCGTTCGAGCAGAGCGTGGTCGGATTGGCTGAGGCCGCAGGTCGCGGTGGTCTCGGCCTGGCTGAGTTGCGCGTTGGTCTTGCCGCTGCGCGCCAGCTGGCATTGGCGCGCGGCGACGACGCGCTCGCGGATGGCGGCGCTGCTTTCGCCGCTGGGTTGGTCGGGACGCAGCGCCGAGGAGGGCAGGCGAGGCACCTCGATGTGCAGATCGATGCGGTCGAGCAGGGGCCCGGAAATGCGCGCGCGGTAACGGCGGATAGCTTCGCCGGCGCAACGGCAACGCCCGCTGCAGTCGCCGGCCCAGCCGCAAGGGCAGGGGTTCATCGCCGCGACCAGTTGGAAGCGCGCCGGGAACTCGGCGCTGCGCGCCGCGCGCGACACCGTGACCACGCCGGATTCGAGCGGCTCGCGCAGGACTTCCAGCGCGCGCCGTTCCCACTCGGACTGGAACTATCCAGAGATCGGTGAAGGGTCTGCCCCTGGCTCTGGGCGGGTTCTGCGGCCATGTCGGCAACCTCGTTTGCCTGAACTGCGAGGGGTGGGGCGCACGAGGCGCCTCTGTTCAAGAATCTACGCCTGCAAGAGGACAGAGGGCCAGTGGACACGAAAGCGGTTTGGGCGCTTGTCCGTAACGGACAGATGCCGACTAGAGCGGCCTTCATCTAATGACGGATGGCTCCGCCTGGAAGCGCTGGCCGAAGGATCTGACGCGTGATCGCCCGATTCGAGGGAATGAGCAACGAACCTTCCTGCTTTGGCATCGCGCGCATCTCATGGAATCCCAAAGGATATGGATCGAAGTCACTGTCTGCCATCGCGGCCGACTTGATGGTCCAGCTTGAGGACTTCATTGGAGCAAGGCTGACGGTTTATGGATTCACACCCGATGGTGCGCTGGGCGCAGACCACGGTGCGCTAGTGTTAGAACTGGAACTAGGTCCGGCTAAAACCCGGATTGGCGTCAACTTCGCTGCCAGAGATTATGGGCAAGGAGCGATCCGCCATGGTTTTGATGCGGACGCGTGGCGAGAGGCGCCGACGCAATGGAATAGCGCTGGAATCTGGCTCGCGAATGCAGAAGAAACCCTAGCCCTTCTTTGCGCATTAGGGCGGTTGCTTGAGGTGCGGGACGCCAGGTTCGTCTATGGCAATCCGGACAGGTTGCGCGACGCAGAGGAAGCAAAGCAACACAGAGAGAAAGCGGCGTGCTTTCAATCGTGTTCTGTTGGCGCCGGCGAACCAAAAGGATTTGATCCTTCCTTCGTTGGTTTTGCATGTGTGGAGGTGCTTCGCCAGTGGACCTACTTTACCGGCGCGGGAATGGATGTTCGATTCTTCACCCCACCTGAGGCGACATGGATCGACCATGTCGCGATGGTCATCGAAGTCACACGAGGAAGTCGTCGCACTTGTATCGGCGCCCACTTCGGTGCCAGTTTCGACAGCGGGAAGGCCTACCGGAAGATGCTGGACCCCACGAATTGGAAGGGCTCATCGGAGGACTGGCAGAGTTCTGGACTTTATCTCCTGACGTGGGCCGAGGCGTGGGCGTTCCTGTGCGCGCTCGGGGAGCGACTCAATATACGCAGCGTCAGGATGTGCTACGGAGAAGGTGAGGCGAGTTACCTTGTTCGAATCAAAGATGGACTCGATGCAAGATAACGCAGCGTATGCCACTCCTCTCGATAGTAGTTGCCGACTACGAACAGCGCTGCATCGGGGCGCCTCAGTTCATCCAACAAGGCCTGCCATTCATCGGGATTCCATTCCCGCAGAAGATCGTTGTGGTAGTGCGGAATGTCAAAGTACACCCGGTGAACGCGAGGGGGATGCTGAAGCCACACGCGTAGGCCATCTGTGTTCTCTATGTGGCTGATCTTGCCTTGGTAGATACGGGGGTCTCCAAGTAGAGGACTTCCTCCGGACTTTCCGATGTCATAAAAAAGATGCGCGTAACGGACTCGTTCCGGCTCCTGGCCCTGGTAGACGTTGATCCAGTGATCGAAGTCCCTAGGTGCTTTGAGCAGTCGCTGAACTGACAGCTCACGACTCGGGGCGATCTCTCCCGTATCTGGTTCAACGCACTGGATCTGTCCGCTTGACCTGGGCTCGTTCGCCTGTTCAAGCGAGAACGCAATGTCGTGGTACAGGCGCCATGTTTTATTCATCGGTTGACTCGCGCTGAGCAAATTTGGGGCTTCCACGCGTCGGACTTGATCTCGCCGCGGTCACGTAACGTGTCCACTTCCCAGCTGGCGCGTGGGCTTCGATCATCTGATCTTCAATGGTCAAGTCGAGGACACGGATGGACGCCGATAGAAATGGATCGATGCTGGTGGGGCGCCGGCCCAGGCCGGAGGCAGGATGTGGCTGTGTCGCATTCCTAACGCTCCCTTGTGGGTGCTCTGCCGGGCTTTCAGGTCCGATAGGTGTTTCGACGGTGTCCAGGCACTGTAGGTCTGCGGCTCGGACTCGGACTAGTGGACACAGAACGATCTTCTGCCGATATCCGGCACGAGGGAGGATCAGTCCGGCCGCGCCCCGCTCCTGGAAGGACGGTCGTCTGGATCTGCAGGCGGCCCGCTTGGGTGGCGATCGGCTTTGCGAGGAGACATGTTGCAACATAGTGATACGGTTGCAACAATATGGTACCTCTGGCGCGGGGACGGACATGGCGATCGAAATAGAAGGAATCCAGTACTACTCCGCCACAGATGTTCATGAGGAACTGGGGATCGCGCGCCAAACGCTTTGGCGCTGGCGCCGGGCGTCCAAAATTCCCCAGGGGCGCCGCTATCGGGACTATCAGATCGTCTTCACGGAAGAGGAGATGGCGCAGATCCGCGACTTCGCGAATCGACTGGAGCCGCCATCCGAAGGCACCGTCCGCCAACGTCAGCGCCAGAGCAGGTCCTGACATGAAATCTCTTCAGACGGCCGACAGCGCATGTCCGATTATTGCGCTCGATAGATTCATCCAGGCGACGCGCGACTCCGGCTACAAAGGGACCGCCAGCGCCATCTCCGAACTGGTGGACAACTCCATCCAGGCCGAAGCTAGGCGCATCGAGATCCTCATCACCGCTGTCGACGGCGGAACCACTGAGGGCGCGATTGAAGTGTCGGTGCGGGACGATGGCGTCGGGATGGACCCATTCACCCTACGCCAGGCGCTGCGCTTTGGCGGAAGTACCCGATTCGGTGATCGCACCGGTTTAGGCCGGTATGGGATGGGGTTGCCCAACGCTTCCCTAAGCCAGGCGCGGCATGTTGCCGTCTACACCTGGCGGCAAAGTCCTGCCACCCCGCGTCCGGCCGGTGATGGACCGGCTGTCTTCACGTCCTACCTCGACGTGGACGAAATCGCCCAGAAACGTATGGAGGAAGTACCGCGGCCTGAACTGGCCAAGTCGACCCCCATGACCTGCAGCAGTCCCTCCGGGACGCTGGTGGTTTGGAGTCGGTGTGATCGGCTGGATAACCGCCGGGTCTCGACGATAGCCCGCAAGCTGGAAACGGAGTTGGCCCGCCGTTTTCGGCATTACCTCTGGGCGGGCCTGCGAATTACCATCAATGGCGAGTCAGTCCGCGCGTTCGATCCCCTGTATCTGCACCCGGCGGCGGCCATCACCGGTGCGCAGCAGTTCGGAGACGAACTGCGCTACGAGGTGTGTGTAGATCACAACAATCCTGCGGTGATAGGGGTTGTGCGGGTGAGATTCTCGGAACTCCCCGTCCACGAGTGGCAATCGCTCTCCAATGACGCGAAGCGAAAGCGCGGCATATCCAAGGGATCAGGCGTTTCGATCGTTAGGGCAGGCCGTGAGGTCGACTATGGCTGGTTTTTCATGGGCGCCAAGCATCGCGAGAACTACGACGACTGGTGGCGGTGCGAAGTTCACTTCGACCCCGTACTGGATGAAGCTTTTGGCATCACGCACACCAAGCAGCAGGTTCGTCCTAGCGCTCATCTCCTGGAAGCGTTGACCTCTGACATCGAGGCGATCGCTCGAGCGCTAAGTGCCCGGGCCCGCAAGGCACACCAAGCCATCAAGCAAAATGAGCGGTTCTCGGAGGCCGCCAATGTCGCAACCCGGCAGGACAAATTGCTCAAACCTCTTCCCAAAAGGATAGAGGCCGATGCCAAGGCCTTACTCACTCGCCTGGAGCACGATCACCCCGGTTTGCGTAAGAGTTCCCAGGCATCCAAGTACATGATCGTGGAGTCGGCAATACATGAGACCCCATTCTTTTCCTATGCACGAGACCAGAATAAGTTGATCCTGGTGCTGAATCCCGAGCACCCGTTCTACCGGGAAATATACAAACCGTTGGTCGAAAGCGAATTGCCCCGCGATCAACAATTACGCACTTACATAGAGCTTTTTTTGCTCGCGGCAGCCAGAAGCGAAGCTGCAAGCGCAGGAAAGTCCTTGCCTGTCTCCAAGTATCGCCATGACTGGAGCAATACTATCGCGACATTCTTCAACGACAAATGACACCAAGCCCTCGCCCCCATTGGACTGCGCTAACCCCCCCTCTTCGAAGCGCGCAGTCGAAGAAAATGCTTGTGCAACTCGCAAAGGACCTTGTGCGCGCGTCGAAGTTGGCGACAGCAGAAGAGAAAAGTGAACGTTTTGATCAGATCCGGCAGGAATTCATCAGTGCCGTAGAAAAGAGTCGATACCAAGAATCTGCGGCATTGCTGGCGGCAGGCCTAGTCGTGGCCGACGTAGCCATTCAAGGATGGAGCCTGCGCGTCAAGGAGGGAGGTATCGAGGTCCACCCACCCTCTGTATCTACGGAGGGGCATGCTCAGGAAAAGGAGCGCATCCGCCAGCAGGAACTGGTAAAGCGCAACTCCCAATTGAAGCAACATTCGGTGGTTCGTTTCCTCAAGTCCATGGAGAAAATTCGCCTGCACCAAGGGCGTTTCGTATCAATCTTCTCGGTGATGCGTGACGGGCGTGATCTGGCCCGTGCACTCGAGGAAGCTCGCGCGGTCGCCGGCGATGAGCGCAAAGCGCTGCTCGATCAAGTGGTCGATCCGTACTTGGAATTCATTCCCACAGGGTCGGCGACCTGTACGCAGACGGGGCTGCGCCTGATGGACATCTGGCGCTATTTCCGTCACACCTGGTCTAACCAGTACATGAGCGTGCCCGGAAGGAGCATGCAATTCCTGGTCAGGGATCGCGCTGCGCCAAATCATCCCGTCATGGGCATCTGTGCGCTGAGCAGCCCTATCATGCAGATCCGCGAGCGCGACGACTGGATCGGGTGGAATCCCGACGTGTTCCTTGCACGCGTCAAGACGGCGCCTACTGCCAAACTGGCACGTTGGCTAAAAAAGAGCCTGGATGAGGCCATCAGCCAGATTTACGTGGCCGATCTGGTGGAAGATGCGGTGCTAACCGGGCGCGAAATTGCGTTCCCCAACGATGAGGTCATTGCCAGCCTCGAGAAGGAAGGCAACAAGCGCCGTGGTATGCATCACCGCTTCGTCCAGCGCAAAGATCACAAGTCGCGCAAGTCGGTGGGTGATGTCGATGGCGACGCGCACTGGCAAGCACGGGCGCGCACCCACCTGTTCCGGAGCAAACGTGCCTTGACGCTGGCCGCGCTGCTTCGTGCGCGGCTCAGGGTTCGATCGGCGTTCGGTCGCAAGCCGTCCCGTGAAGCGCTCAAGAGATTGGTCGACTCCAAAGATGGGCAAGACGCCATCCGCGCCGTTCTCCGCAAGGCCAAGGCAGATCGCGTGGGTATTTCAGTGGCGGACATCAGTGTCTGTGGCGCTGTGCAACCTTACAACGCGATCCTGGGCGGCAAATTGGTGGCCATGCTGGCCACGAGTCCGGAGGTGGTCGCTGAGTATCGCAGGCGTTACAAGAATGCCGAGAGTGAGATCGCCTCATCAATGGCGGGCCGTCCCATCGTCCGCAGCCCTCACCTTGTCCTGTTGGGAACCACATCGCTTTACGGCGTCGGATCCAGCCAATACAACCGCATCAAGATTCCTTGTGAGAGGCTCGATGGTGTTCCTGGCGCGCAGATCAAGTACTGGGAATTAGGTCATTCGGAGTCCTTCGGAACCTCCCAGTACTCGGAAGAAACCATTACGGCCTTGGCCAGCTTCGTCCAGCAATCTGGCGATGGGGTTCGGGTCAACAGTATCTTCGGCGAGGGTGTCAGCCCGAAGCTGAGGAAGGTGCGACAAGGCCTGGATCTGCTGAACCTGCCTTCGTCACTACTGCTGCAGCACCATCGCCGTCGCATCGTGTACGGCATTCCGCTGATTAGCAATCTTTCGGACTATCTGATTGGTGCAGACAGCGCCCCGCACTATCTGTACCCACTTCGCTCTGGCTCAGTGGCTAGTAGTGGCATTTCGGACTGGTGGCGAGAGCGTTGGCTGATCAATCGGATTGACTCAGACGATGTGCTAGCAGAGGTGCGTCGTCATGGGCTGGTTCAGCCCATGCGACACGGTGCTCGCGTGTCGATTCCAGGCGTGGTCGATCAAGAGCCGTTGTTCCAGCAAACACAGCCGGAATAGAAAATGCCCGCGGGATGTCCCGCGGGCATCGTCAAGTCGGATTTACTGCACGACGTGCATGTACTCGGCTACCGAGGAGGCCTTGTCCTTAAGGCTATCCTCGGAAATCAATTGCGCCAATGCATGTCGCAGGCGCTCGGACCACTTGTTCCGCTCTGACTTATAGAACATCTCGGCATCGCCGACGCTGTCCAACTCCCGTTCGGCAAGCACGAACAGGAGTACTTCCAAGGCGTATTGCGCCTCCGGCGCAGCCTGGTAGATTCGAGAGTAGAACGGGTGATCCGTATTGATCACCAGTCGCTTCTGCTCTCCAAGCCGGAACGGGCGGAAGAACGGCCCTTCGGGTATGGCTTGGAACTCGACCTCCCATTTCTTCTTGGCAAGCCGTTCGGCCAATTCCTCGCGCACGCTGTCCCGGTGACGGCCTGTCGCCTGGGCTTGGTCGTTCACTGCCTGCTCGAAGTTGCGAACCCCTTCCTCACGTTGTGACGGCGTAGGGTCCGAGACGTTCGACTTGAACTTCTCGGTGTGCTCCATTGCCAAGGCGCTGGGCCGCGGCGACTCGGGATTTTCCTGATTCTTGGACACTGCCTTGTGCTGGGCTCGGAGGTCATCCAAGCGATTGCGCATGTCCTGGACCAGTTTCTCGAGAGCCCCTCCTTTCTTGCCATCGTTTCTGAGTTTCTCCCACATCTCATCTTCGATGACGATCTGCTGCTTGGCCGTTGTGACGTTGAAGAACTCATCGAGTGCCGGATCAAAATCGATCTCGATCTTGATATTGGTGTCGTTGTTCTGGAACTTGGTCCATCGCGGCGAGATCGTGTCGATCTGCCTACCCGCCCGGCAGATCAACAGGCCGTTGTAGTCGCGCATGATCTCGTAGCGCTTGTTCAGTTTCCTGCCGCGGGAATCTTCGCTGTAGGCGTTAGGGTCTTCGCCTTGGAAGTTCGGCGGTAACATCGAGGCCCTGATCCGGATTTTCCCCACCTCCCCGGTCGAACTCTCAACCTCAAAGGTACGACTCTCCACGCGCTCTGCGCGTACGCTGGTTTCGTCGTAAAGACGGGCATGTTCCATCAGGAACAGCGGGTCCACCGCTTGCGCGACGGTGCCATCCACAGCCAGACGTTTCTCGGGAATGAAGTGCCGGTAGATCACGCCAAGATGCTGCAGAAGCTTGGCCTTGAGGGTGTCCGTTCTGATCCACCCGTTGAGGCGGTTGAGCCGGTCCAGGTCCTCGAGCACGATGACCAGGCCGGACTCTGCCTTTGCCAAGTCGTACTTGTCGTCACCCTTGGCCGCTTTGATCACCCATTCAGGCACTGGTGTCGGTTTGGGCGAGAGCAGTTCCTGGGTCTTCTCAGGATCGCCAGCTGCGGCGGACAACTCGTCGATGTCCACTGTCACGGCATGCCAGTCGGACTCGGGGGCCTTCGCGTAGACGGTGTAGCGCTTTGCCAAGCTGACCGAGGAACTGGGCAGTCCATAGCCATAACGCCCAAACCCGGTGCGATCGCCTTCGCGATCCGTACCGCCCCAGCGCACGGCATAGCTGATCATCTCCGGGATCATGCCGTTGCCGTCGTCGCAGATGGCGATCTTGTCCGGCTTCACCTTCGCTTTGTTGCCGGCGTCGTAGCCGAAGCGTACGGAGACCGAGGTTGCGGCAGCCTGCAACGAGTTGTCCACCAGTTCGCAGATCGCCCACGCCGGGTTCTTGTAGCCGATATCACGCATGCCGCGCAGGAATGCGTCCGCGAACACTACCCCCAGTCCCTTCGTCTTGGCCTTCTGGGTTTCGACATACTTGCGCTGCCGATCGATCGTATCCAGCGTCATCACCTTATTCATATCAATCACCTTTTCAGTTTTGGCCAATTCCATTTTTTGGACTCGGCAGGGTTGGGCTCCCATTTAGCGGTGCGGGGAGCCGACGCACCTACAGCATCGATCAGGCAGCCAGTCGGCGAAGATCGTTGGCCGCCATCAGGATCAGGGAGCGATGCAGTTGGGCCACGCGCGGCTGCGTTCGGCGCATGCGCACGGCGACCTCGCGCTGCGTCATGTCCTGGACATAGAGCAGACGGTAGGTGGACTGGAATTGCGACGGCAGGGTGCGGACCCAGCGGGTCACCACCGCAGATGCATAGTGGTCATGCTCGGCCTCCGGAGCCGCGGGCAGTTCGACCGTGATCTCCTGCGCCTGGGCCAGCGCACGGTCCTGGGGCACGGGGGCGCTCATCGCATTGGCGATCGCGGTACGCACATAGCCGACCGCTTGGCTTTTGCCGGCGCGATACAGGTGCATGAGCTTGATGCGGGCGCGCTGCGCCAGTTCGTCGGCTTCGTAGCCGGGGTTGATACGTCCCCGTGCCCGGGCCTTGGCGGCGCGTTTGATTTCAGGGTCCCAGATCTGCAGGAACTGAGCTTCGGATGTGGCCAGGGGTGGACACGCAGTCTCGTCCCGCTCGCCATAAAGGTCGACATCAGCCATAAGGCCTCCTCGTTGTGTGCTCGATGAAAATCGAGCAGGAGGAGACTTTCCCGGCTGGTGTTCACGACCTTTACCAGACCCCACTTTTGGAGGCCCGGCAGGGCAAGAACTCCGCCTGCTATTACTGAATATACCCGTGCACAGTGCGATTCGATAAATGCCCCGTGCGGCCGGGACCCGGTTAGGCAGGGGGGGCGGCTCTTTTTTAGCTATCTGTCTGTACGCCGGTGCAAATGGCTGTGGCTTGTGAATCAATGGGTTACGTCGAGGTCCGGAGCCGTCGATGCGAGATCCCGACTGCACCAAGCCGTCCGCTCGGAACCCGGTCATAGCGTCCTAATTTGGGCAACAGCTTGCTGCCCAATTACTCTGCGAGGGGATGCGAGGCGTCGCCACGGCGGAGGGCGCCTCCACAAAGGCACCGATCAGTCACTACGGGGGAAGCTCAGCATGAGGCAGTGGGCGTTCGATCAGGGACAAGGCGTGCTCCTGTGCTGCAGTTCGACCCGCCACCGACGCTTCATCGATGACTTGGTCAGCATCATGGCCCTGCCCAATGGAAGTCGGGTTCGGCTGCGTTACGGCGACGATGTCTGTGATCCGGAGGTGCGGCGTCTGGGTGAGGTCTGCGAGGAGGTGCCCAAGGGGACCATCGCCCTGATTGCCCACGTGCGTTTCGAAGAAAAGGATGGGCAAGCGAAGTTCTTGCCGCTTCGTATCGGCGAAGTCGTCGAACTGCGAACAGAAGGGTCAGCGACGTTTCTCGAGATTGGGTTGCGTGACTTTGTGGAGCAGCCCCAAGGCACCGAATTCGTGCAGAGCCTTTTACCGCTGGCCGCGCTCGCCCTGCCTCACAAGTCACCAGGAGCGCACAAGCCGATCGGCTATTTTTGCCAACGCCTCAAAGCCGGCCCCGCGCTGATCCGCAGTTCGAACACATTGTGCTGGGAGCGGATCGCCACCAACTTCCTGGCGGCGATCGATGGTTCGAATGCCGACTTTCCATTCCTGTTTCATATAGAAGTCATTCGACGACGGCGGCACAGATTAGTGCCGCTGCGCAATGGCATGTTGATCGCACCGGCGGTTGCGGAACTGGAGATTCACGTCCGTACCCTGGCGGACAAATCCTCGTATGGATCGATCATCCAGACGCCCATTGGTTGTTTGGAGCTTCGGGTCGACCATCCCGAATGTCGGCTGTCGTCCGGAACACGCCTGCCCATCGATACGACACGAAACCTGTTGATCGCGCGAATGGCGACTAGCGTAAGTCTGCGTCCCGCGTACGGCGCCATTGTCGTCACGGCTCGTCGCAGCGATGAACTGGCCACTACCACCCCGGCCGCTCCAGCCGAGGCTCCGAATACCGAGGGGGCGGCACCGCCTGCGGCCGTTCCTCTGAAACCGGTGGACCAGGTCATCGTGGAACTGCCGATCCTGGTAGGACGTCCAGCTTCGCGGCTTCTGGCCGCCGGACTGATCGCGTTGGCGGTTGCGGCCCATGCCTTTGATGTGGACCAATTCACCGAGCACAAGGAACTGGTCCTGCTCAAGGCAGGCTTGATCCTCATCGCTGCCCTGATTGCCTTGCTGTTGGGCATGAAGCCGCAAGGCGGCTAGGTCCCTGGGAAGCCGGACGCTATAGTGGCCCAATGAACCAAGACCTTTTCCTGTCCAACGAGGAATTCGTGGGCATGCTGCGGCAACTGCGCACGCAACTAGAGAAGGGATTCTCTGCCGAGACCTCGTTGCCGGGGCATACCCCAGGAAGGCTGAGCGCCGGTCAGTGCGCCGCGGTCGCACTCGTCATGCACGAGTTATTAGGGGGGCAGTTGGTCAGCGCGACGGTAGAAGGCGTCAGCCACTGGTTCAATCGGCTGCAAACGGGTAACGGCCAAATCGATGTCGACACCACAGCAGATCAGTTCGGTCTGCCGCCCATACGAATTTCGCGAGCTGGCGAGCTTTACCCCGGAACCCGCTTGCGTAACGACAGCGAAGTACGAGATGAAACGCGGCGCCGGTCGAACCTTCTGAAGCGGAAAGCATTAGCGGAAGGCGTCACTTTGCATGTGCTGCGCGACATTGTGGAACGTGCAATGGAGCGACGCTAAACGGTTGTTAGACGCTAGGCTAAGACTTCAAGAGTTCCCGACTTATGGATGACAGGCTACTCAAGAGATACCGGGAATATGCCAACACGGAAGAGGCCTTCGCCGTTCTCTTCGTGAAGCAGCATCTAACTCAGGCGAAAGGACATTGGATAGATGTTGTCAATTTCCGACGCTATGAGATGTCGCCTGAAAATATGCACTTCAGATTCGTCGTTGGTGGGTTGTATAGGAGAAAAATACGACCGCATTATCCGCCGAGATCTGCCTACACCATCAATGGCAAATTCGATGAGCGCGGGTACTACCTGATGACGCGCGCCGTAACATGGGAAACCGCGCACACAGACATAGAGCAACAAAAAGCCAAGAAGGTCCAACCGTTGAAATTCGAGGTAACTGGCGTGAGTTACGACAGGAACCGAGACAACAAGAGCTTCTTCCGTGATGATGCGCCGCCTGAAATAAAGGCCCTAGCAAACAACCTTCAAGACCGCACGGACCCACTGTGGGACAAGGCCATGCAGTACGTAAACGGGCCGGAATTTGTTTATGAGGTCCGTAAGGCCAAGGTCCTCTAGCATGGTGCTTGACAATTCATCCAAGCCGACGCCCCTTCGCGGCTCCGCTTTATTCAGGCGTTATGCGTTCTGACCCGCTGGAGATCGTCTGCAGGTAGGGCAATGCCTTCACCGCTGATGTCTCCTCCTCCTCTCAAACTCCGCGTCGAGAGCGGCCCAGTAGGGCTCATAAAGATTCAGCAATTCGCTGGGGCGCATGACCTGGACGCCAAGGTCACGCAACCTACTCCGATGCTTCCAGAAGGTTCTGCGATCCGTCGTGAGAATGGCAGGAATGTTTGCTAGCAGGGCATGAGCTGCCATCAGCCGATCGCCCAGGTCGGGAAGAAATGACAATGGGCCTTGCGGGAAAGCCACCTCCTCCGCACTTTCTACGCCCAGGCTCTTGAGGACAAGCGGCGAGACTCTCGCTTGATACATGTTCTGAAGTACGCCCTTAGCAATCCCCGGATAGGCATCGCCATCCCAGTCACATTGGTGGTCGTACAGGAACTGAACAATTTGCGACAGTCCTGCGCCCTTTTCACCGCCAAGTGGGAGGGCTTCGTCGAAGGCCACTTTACAAACTGTCCAAGGGTAAGAGCCATCCCATTTGAATCGCTCGTACAACGATCCTAGGTTGAGTAGGTCGGTGGCATGGTCAACACCGAATCGATGCTGAAGTTCCTGCTCTGCTTGTTCGGTCCATTGCCCCTCTCCGGCGTCAATTTTGCGGTCGACCCAATCCAGGTTTTGAAGGACCGAGGTATCTAACAACTGTGGCTCGGGCGGGCGCAAAGCGTCGTCAATGATCTGCATCCGGACGCCGGGGTCGGTCTCGTTTGCTAGTTGTGCTTCGAGTGGTAACGGTCCAGTCAAAGCATCTGTTCCGCTGATTCGCTATGGGTGCGTGCCGCACGCTCAGCATTCGATAGCGCCTCTTCTACCGCCATGCGCGCTTCGCCAGATTGGCAAACCAGAATGAGCCGATGTCGTGCCCTGGTCCATGCGACATAAAGGTCTGTCCGGGTGAACAATGTGCTGAACGCATCAAGCCCGTATGCGATCACAATGTCGGCTTCAAGTCCCTTGAATGCCCGGGCTGTTGTAACCAAGACGCCGGCGCCGCGTCGCCAGTCAACAGGATCGGAGATCAGCGGTATGCCGTCGACTGCTGCGTGCCGTGCAAGTGGGCTGTGTTCATAGGCGGCCGGGCCGATAAGTGCTAGTTGGAGCGGCTTGACGCTATGTTTAATCAACTGGCGAATCTCGGCGAGAACTAGCCCGGCTTCAACGGCGGAGGATGCCGCACGTCGAACAGCAGGGGCTTCCCCAGCAGGTGAGCCGGGCAATAGGCGAACATCAATCCGAGCCAGCGCGGATCCACTTCGCGCGATCGCCTTGGTGTTCCTGCAGTTGGTCGTCAGCGGAAACCTGGCTGAAAGCGGAATGGTTGGCAGCTTGGCGTTGCCACGGAGGCTTTGATTCAGATCCAAAAATGCATAGAGCCGACCTGACGGTTGCTTGCTTATGAGCGACTCGATCGTCACCCACCAGTCAGGCGCAAAGTCCTGCGCCTCATCAACGACGACTGCATTGAAGGTCTCGGGATTTCCCCGCGCCCTCAGCACCTCCAGCGCCTGCTCCATGATCAGTGGTACTTCATCATCCCAGAACTCCTGAGTTCCGCTGGTGGGGACGTCGAAGTCCACGCCTGCGCGTTTAGCCAAGCTGTGAGCAAAGGAGTGGAAGGTCGATATCTGCAAGCGCCCCACGCTACGTCGAGTGCGCGGGTCGCGCGCCACCTGTTCTTGAAGCCACGTTGCTAGATGTCGGTTGTAGCAAAGAAGCTGGACGCCGTCGCCGCGCTCGGCCAATGTGAGCGCGAACTCAACGGCCAACAGTGTCTTGCCAGACCCAGCAGTACCGTCGATAAGCATACGTTCGGTCTCGAGCATGCCCATCAGCGTGGCGCGCTGATCGAGTGTGATCTGCACGATCCGCTGATGATCGGCACCGATCTCCGCCCCGACGCAGCGCACAAGGCGAAGCTTGGGCATCAGCGCATCAAGCAGTTCATTGAACTGAGCAAGTTGCAGGTTGGTAGGGGCTCTAGACCAAGCCGCAAATGCTCCTTCAATCCTCTCAGAGAGGTCGGCGAGTCCGGATGCGTCGACAAGGATCCGAGGATCACTATTGACGGGCAAAGGCGTCGAGAAGAGCGTGTGGGGGAAAACAACCACATCACCATGCGCGAACATGGCTCTGTTCACGCGTCTTGAGGTGCGTTCCTCAATCGCTTCAAGGAGCGCGTAGCGACTGCGCCGCGCTTGATCGAATGGGTCGCGCAGTTCTTTCCCGCCTCTGCGCCAGGTCCGCCCCACCAATTCTGGTGCGCCGCCCTTGACTTCAAGTACAAGGAGTCCACGCTCCGGGTGCATTACGACGAAATCCGCCTCGCCTTCGCGCAGCGGCTCACTCTTATGAGCCCTTAGAGGACGCAGCCAAGGAAATGAGTGCAGCACGACGTAGCCCTTGGGCAGAGCCCGCAAGGCCTCATACACCAATCGCTCAGAGTCATGACTGATCTCGTCAGGATCGATATCGGGAATGAACCGTGCCATCAGGGAGCCTCTTCGGCGTGGCACACGATCGTGGCGACAAGGAGAGCTTCCGATCGATTGAGCCGTTCGGGCCGGAACTTCTTCTCCGTAGCGCTGCCATAAGACACTTGAAACCGGATCGGCTCTTCGTCAGTACTGAGCAGTTCCTTCACATGCGCTATCGTCCAGTCCGTCGCGGTGGCACCGAACGTGCCTTGCAACCTAAGGACGATCTGCCACGCGTCCGAGCCAAGGTCCTCTGGGCGTGGCGGACGAACCACGAGCCACTTGCCACTGGCGAACCCCGTGCTTGTGAGGCCAGGGGCAGGTACGCGTACCGCGAAGGCTTCCGCGCCTGGATCAACGGCGGATCTGAGGCGGACCGTCGGAGATGTGCCGGCGCCGCTTGCGTCCTTAAGGTCTCTCGCGCGTAGTTCAATGATCGGACTGCCGGTAAGGGACACTCGCGTACTCGTGGGCGTCGTCGAGGAAGCCGAACTGGCCGCATCAACCGATCGCTGGTATGCCGATGGGAGGTCATGATCGACCAGGTAGTCGGGCAAGATGACACGCTGGACACCCGCCTCAGCCACGATGGGGTGAATGGATTCGGCAGCCTCCAACGACAGCAAGGCCGGGTAGACACCGATGATCATTTCGCGAGGTCCACGGCAGTGCAGCGCACCGACATCGTCCACCGTGGTTGTCCAACCTTCCAACTCAAGGAAGCGCGCCAACGGACTCAGCGTGCGGGCCTGCTGCGCCGGCCGTGGCAGTTCCGGGACCTCACCAAACCGGAAGTATCGAAGCAACTTAAGTGCGAGCCGGCGATCTAGGCGGCCGTGCAAAAAGCGATTTCCGTAATGGCGAAGACAATTGGTGCAGGAGCGCTCGCAATCAGGATTGGGGCAGTGGCGTAGCAATACTTCGGTGCGATCCAAGACCTGCGATAGCTTCTCCCCCGCCTCCGCCGCATAGCCTGCGCCCCCCGAGGAGGTGTCGAAGAGGTATATCTCAGCAAGCCCGGCCTCTTCTGCCAGGGCGGGCAGCAATCTGAAGCCAGCTGACACCTCGCCCGGATCAATGTCCAGGTGCAGACTTGTGCCCAGAGACAGGGCCTCGGACAGTGTGGCCAAGGCGTCGTACAGCCAGGGCTGCTCGGGTTGAAAATCCAGTGGATGCCGGAATGAGCCTCTCAGGAGCAGCAGATCGGTCCGGAAGTCGTGGACCAGGAAGACCCCACGTCGAATCTCTCCGCTGCAGCGACTTCCAGCGCCATCTCGCTCCAGCACATGTCTCGGAACCAGGAATGGCCGCCCATGCGCACCATCGGGCTCGTCGCCATCGACCCACGCGGCACCGCAACTCTCGCAAACGCTAAACCCGGTGGCATCCTTGCCCTTGTTGGCAACGACCAACAGGACATCCTCGCCATACGAGTGACTCAGATGCTCGCCTGGCCCGTCAGTCCAAACAAACTCGTCTCTGCCAGCAATCTCGGGCAACTGGGCTGAGGAGGCAAAGGTGATGTCTTGCTCTCGATCGCCCTCCCGGAGGGCTCGGCCTTCCTCAGGTGAAAAAGCCGGAGGATTTAGGTACTCACGCACGAACAGCGGCGCGCCGCATACGGGGCAAGGCGCTCCCTCGACTGTCCGAGAGGAGGCGCTACCGCCTTCGATCGAAATGAAGGAGCAGCGTGGGCACCCGACGTAACGGCTCAGTGGACGCGAGAAAAGAGAAGCTGCGGGCGCTGCGGAAGGCGATCCGTCTACGAAAATGCCGCCGACACGATAGGTGAGCTTGTTCACCACCAGCAGGCGGCCAGGCGCGTACTCACTCAAGGCCTGCGATTTCGCCAGTTGAGGTCGCTCGGAGATGCCCACCCGCCAAGACGAATTGCGCTTGTCCCATTCTTGAATGACGAAGCTGCACAGATCGGTGGGGAACGCATAAGACGGTAGCAAGCCTCGATCAAAGCAGAGATCCAGCAGGCCCTGGGCTTCATCGCTATTGTCTTCGTTGCCGGTGGTGCCGCGTCGCTCGTCCCCAATGACAGACAACTCGCTGAGGAAATCGTCGGCGATATGGCGGACAAACTTCCTCCTCTCCTCGGCAGGCTGACCCTTGAAGATGGCATCAGGAAGCCAAGCCGCCACTTCATCAACGACCTCGCTCTGAGGCGTCAGGACAGCGTCCAGCATCCACGCCCGGAACGCGGCGAAGGAAAACTCACTTGTGCCGTTGAAGAAGTCGTCAGCGTCACCGAACGCGCTCATGATGCTTGGGCGTTCCTTTGCGATCTCCAACTGTTGATCCGGTGTAAGTGCCTCGAATCGTGAGTGGAAGAACGTTTGCAACAAATGTGCATTGACATGACGTCGGGCCAAACGCGGGTTGTCTGCCTTCAGCCGGGGTTCCCGAGGAGGTCCACTAATAATCGACTGCGGATGGGAGAAGTAGTGGGCGTCATGAGCGCCGCCTTGGGCGAACATAAGAACCGAGGAGATTGACGTGCCACGTCGACCCGCGCGGCCGGCACGCTGCTGGTAGTTCTCGCGTTGCGGTGGGACGGTTCTCAATCCGACCGCAGTAAGCGAGCCAATATCGATGCCCACTTCCATGGTCGTGGTGCAACTGAGTACGTCGACCGGAGGCTTGTCAGGTCCCAACGGAACGTCTTGGAATCGAAGCTCGAACTCCTCCGTCGTGGCATAGACCACTCCGGCGTCACGTTGCGACAACTGCGCAGTGTGCTCTTCAGCCGTAATGTGAACGGGCTGCTCGCCGCGGAGCACGGCAAGCAAGGGTTCACGAAAAAAGCCCTTGCGTGAGCGCATGTATTCGTGATCGGGGGCTCGCGGCTCAAGCCTGGTGTCCTGGCAGTTCTCGCACCCGCCCAGGAAGGGCTTTTCCTGTAGGTGGCCGCAAACGAAACACTGAAGCCAAACCGACTCGATCGCCAGTCGCATGACAACGCCGTCGGCAACAATCAGCCGACCGGAGTCGTCACCCGTGGTGGCTTCGCGCGTGAAGACGTCGAACAAGTGGGTGCGAAGCAGGCCGATGTCGGCCACGCTCAGGCCGGCGCGCGACCCGATGCGTTCAAAGAACTTCTTCAGTCCATCCGCCGCTCGAATCGGCTGGAAGTATCCGAACTGATCCAGCCGTGAGTCCTTGCCCAGCGCAGGATCGAACGCATAGAGCCCCAGCATTTCACGAAGCCATGCATTGGCTATCTCGTCGACAACCGCGGAGGTGCCCAGGGCTCCTAGGCGCTTCTTGAGTATGCGCAGTTTGGGGGGAGCGGCTTCGACGACAGCGGCGCAGGCAGCCACCAGGGAGTAGTACGGGTCACCGATCTGGCGCAGGAGTGCCGTCCGGAAGCGGGGTGGCGGCAATGGCCGCCACTTGTCTGACAACGCGGTGTCCAGGTCGCCGTAGTCTTCACGGAAACGGGTGCACTCCTCGAGAAGCGCTTTCTGGTGGTGGCCGTCGAAGAAGTTCAGGTGGTGATGCGCACAAACCGCGACGAACGCCGCGTAAAGGATCTCGTCCAGCGTGACCGGCTGGGGCACCGGCAATTGATTGATCTGCTGGCAGGCCAGGACGATGGCCTCACGGAAGGTGTCTCGCTCGACTTCCCGGGGCAGATCGCGCGCGAGCCGCGCAGCCTTCTGTCGCCCGTCACTGAACAGCAATGTTTTGCGACCTTCGTTGGGGTGCTGACTGCTTCTTTCCTTGGTCGCCAACTGCGACACGAACTGTTCGCGCACCAGGTTTGCGAACGGTTGCTCTCCCTTAGTGGCCAGATCCATGATCTTGAGAGAGCCACCCGTCTGCGTCCTGCGGGTGCACGCAGGGCATACCCCGAACGTGGTCGTGTTCGCGATGTTGTCGGCTCCCGTAGTGGCGCGATAAACGAGTCGGGTATCCGCAGTGCTATTGCCTGTTGCCGACAGGATGCGGCCGGTCCGGATGTCCAGCAGTAACGGCCGGACGGCGCCCCGTTGATTAGGGTGGGGCTCCTCCAGGAACAGATGAATCTCGTGCAAGGGTTTGCCGTACTCGGTCAGCATGCCCCCTCGCTCATGCCAATAGAAGCCGGCGTCCGGAGCAGTCGCAAAGACGCGAAGGTAGGCCGCACCGCAATCCCGGTGCGTGAGCACCTCAAAGACACGACCACCGCACTCGCACTGCGCGCGGGGCTGGGTGTAAAGGCGGCCGAGCAGGGACTCGCTGGCGGTGCTGCGTCGCGCACTGCACGATCCATCCACGCACGCGTACAAGGAGGGCAGGCCTCGGAACAGCAGGTGTACACGCGTGGGAAGCAGCGGCTGCTCCGCGCGCCCCGCTTCAGTACGCCGCGCGAACGTGCCCAGTGCGAGCAGTCCGTCCGTGGCCTTCTCGGCCTGCAGTTGATCGCTGTCCGGGAACAATGTGCGAGCGAGTGCGCCGAACTCCGTCGCATTGCCCGACGCCCGCGCGATGAGCCGTTCCAGCGGTCCGAAGCCGGTGAGCGACCGGCAGACGTACTGACGGGACGCCAGTTCGCCCTGGTCGCCGATGCTCGGTGGCGGATCCCATTGGAATCGGGTGGCGAGGTCCTGAAGCGTTGCGTCGACGTCGGATGGCGCAAATGCAGCCGCTGCCAGAATCGATGGGTTTACGGAGGCGAGCGCATCCGCTTCGGCAGCGGTACCGGCTCGGTCGCCGGTGCGTGCTTCGGTAGTGCCGCGCACGATGCTGAAGCCCCGCGTGCTGGCATGACCCGTCAAGTCACGAGCGAACGCGCGACCTGCTTCCTCCGCCTCTGCGCCTGAGCCCAGGCTCGCGCTGGTAAGAATGCAACGAAGCCGATCACGGCCGATGCCCAGACGTGCCAACAGGCGTCGAATCAGCAGGCCCACTTCCGCGCCAGCGACACCGCGGTACATGTGAGCTTCGTCGAGGACCAGCAGTAACTGATTCTTCGGATCTGCGGCCAGCCAGGCCTTCGTCTGTTCGAAGATGGGCCGCTCTATGGGCCTGAGCAACATGTACTCCAACATGGAGTAGTTGGTAATGAGCAGGTCGGGAGCCTGTTCCCGCATTTCGTGCCGCGTCAGTAGTTCTCGATCCCCGGGCTGCGTCATAAAACGCCGATCCCAGTGGTGAAGCGTTCGCTGCGATCCGGCGCGCTTCCCGCTCTTAACCGTGACCTGCTCTTCAGCGTCCTTGCCGTAGAAGCCGAGAATGTCCTTCGCAGGCCAACGGCCACGGCTCTTGAGCTGCTCTACCAGCAACCGCTCAGAAGCTTCCGTCGAACTCTCTAGCTGTTCGTAGTAACCAAATAGGGTGTCGAGATGGCGTTGATCCTTGGCGCTTGAGCGGACGCCGGGATAAGGCGTGCGGCTGGTATACATGCCAAAGCGCACTCTCCTTCCCCAGCGCTCCTCCATCAAGGTAGCCAACCGCTCATCTCCAAGCATTCGTCGCATGCGCGAGGTCTGGTCGCTCACCAAGGCATTCATGGGATACAGCAAGAGAGCGCGGACGCCGTGCTTGGCGAATGATTCCCGCCTCTGCACACCCTCGAGTGCCAATGCGCCGAGAATGGCGTACAGAAAGGTTTCCGTCTTGCCCGAACCGGTACCGGTGGCGACGACAAGATCCTCGCCATCGCTTTCCTTGCTGAAGAAATGTTCCAGCGCATCAGCTTGATGGCGATAGGGCGGGTAGATGCCAACACCTGGATCCCACCCGGCCAGTTCCTGCAGGAACCCGCTCACAACGGCAGGCGCCTTCAACGCAGAGAACCCGCCGGCAAGAGCATACGAGGGCGTTACCTCCACGAATGGCGGTTGATAGATCCCTTCGGGCTCCTCGAGAAACAGACGTCGCTCCTCGATGAGTGCAGAGTTCCGAATGTGATACTGGGCCTCAAGATATCGACGCAGTCGCAGGTGAATCCTCTTGGCAACTTCGTTGACGCCTAACTCGGTCTGCTTCTTCATCAACGTGTCCTTTGGGATCCCGTGTCAACTACGATGCCAAGCGATCGCATCGCTTCCAGCGCAACCTCTTCACTTCGTTCAAATACCCATCTCCGCTCGAACGGCCGGTCCTCAGGCACGGTCAAGCCTCCGAACACGGAGAACAGGCGCTGTTCGGGACGAGGCAACTCGCTGGTCAAAAGCCAGAACGGCCCATCTTCACCCAGCGTGTGCTGCGCCGAAACGGGGTTCTGTGCCTCCAGATCAAGGCAATACATCAGCCGACGCACGTCGATACCGGGCAATGTGCTCGATCCCACAAGGCGTCCGGAATCGACGTCAATCAGTCGATACTCACGGGCGCCGTAGGCGCGTGTTCTACGAGCGAGCAGGGTGCCGGTTGCGGCCTCGGTGTCGGTGAACCACCGTTTGAACTGGGGAGTTGCCTTGCGAGCGCGCCCCGGAAGGTAAAACTCGAAGCTGTCTTGTGCGCTGGGCGAGTAGGGCTGTCGCTCAATGGAGTCGATGACGCCCCTGCCCCAATCTAGAAGCGAAGCATAGGTCGGCAGCCGCGACCACGATGCGAGGCTTTCGCAGGGTAGCAACCTCGTGAGCGACGCCGGCGGCGCGGACAGATGGCGGTACAGGCCCTGGACGCGAATGCGATCCTGCCCGATGGGAAGCAGATCGGACGGCATACCGCCGATCAGCAGATGCCCGGCGCCTTGGGGCAGTTCGACCAGCCGTACCGTCGCTGGCACCCAGTAGCCGCCCCGCAATTCAATCAAGTCGCCAGCATCTTGGAGTGCCGAAAGTCCGGAACGCAACTCGGCCCGAAGGCCCTCGTCACTGGCATGCTTGTCTTCTGACTGCACTCGCCAAGCTGGCAGCGCGACCGAGAGGATCCGGTTGATGTGTACCCTTCCCGTTGGGGTGGCCAGACTCCAGACCGTCGAGCGCAAGAGCTCGAACTGCCGGTCTGCCGACTGGTCCGGCTCCAGGCCAAGGAAGTTATCCATGGCGCTGACAACCTGTGCTTGCGAACTGAGAACTGTAAAGCTCATCAGCACAACCAGCGTCGCAAGCGGCGAAGCTCGAGCGCTATCGCGCCGTCGACATCGCCTGCGGCATTGAGTGCCTCGACCTGCTCTTCTTCGCTCAGCGCGGTAGCTGTGTATGGCAGTACGATGGCGTGGAGTAACTCATACCTCAAACGCTCTTCGTCTTCCTGCAGCCGGCGCATGGCAGCACCGACGCGATTGAGGGCCGGGCGCAATTCACGGCATTCGGGCCACGCCTCAAGGAGTGCATCTACCACTTCCGTGGGAGCATCGCCGATAGCGAAGAACTCACTGGAGAGCGGCAAATCCCCCAAACTCTCTGGCGTTGTTGTGGGCACCGCGTTGGGTTGGGGATGAATGGCAATGGCGTGATGCCACAGTTGCGGGGTGATCGGGACCGTGGTCGCGCCTAAGACGTTTGTCGCCGCCAGTCGCAGGCCGGGAACCGGGGAAGTCAGCGATGTTCCCAGTTCCGCCAGTTGGAGTATCGGGAGCACTGACGATTCAAGGGGTGATCGGTTCGCGCCTTCGAGAACGACAACCGATATGCCGTCCACCCCTTGCGCAGCTTCCACTCCTGCCGAAAGTCCGCCGTCCGGAATCTCGTAAAGATCCCGTGGTGAAATTGCTCCCGGGGAAACGTGCGTGACGAGCAGACGATTGCCGCACGCCGCCTGTGCATACGCGGCAAGGGCAGCCAGTCCTCCGGACCCCACCGTAATGGGCATCACGCCGGCTGAGATGGCCGCGTGGATCCGTAGCATCTGGGAGGGAGCCACGCCCTTGGCACGCGCTGCGCCGGTGAGCATACGCCTGAGCGATGCTCGATCCTTGATCGTTTCGCCTTGAGCGCTGGACCAGGCGGGGCGCTGCACCTGACTTTTAGGCGAGCCGGCTCCGGCTCCGCTGCCGATGGCGCCAAGAAAGGGCCGCAGCACGCTCACTTCAGCGAGAAGTTCCAAGGGATGGTTGAAAGCGGCGAGGGCTCGAGCACCGATGGCCGCTTCAGCATCGCTGGCGGTCTTGGCCAGGTCTTCCCGCAAGCCGGCAAGCTGTTGCTCCGCCAGGTCAATCTCCCGGCGTCGGGACTCAAGGTCAACTAAGGCCGCCGCGTTACGCTCGGTTACCGACTGGAGCGAGGTCTTTTCCTTGGCGAGCAGTATTTCAAGCTCGGTGCGTGCGCGCTGCTCTGCATCCGAACGCACCTGCTTGCGCAGATCATCGAGGGCAACTTGCACGGCCGGATGCGCTTGAAGCCAATCCGCCAACTCGCCAGCTCGTCGCGCGACCTCCTCCGCATCTGCCAGCAACGCATTCGCGCGATCGAGTCGATAGAGCTCGAGCTTTTGCTTTGGGCCAAGGCCTAGGTCGGCGAACGCGCCCGCGGCCTCCTGGATTTGACGCTTGGTCAAGGCAGCATTGTGACCTGCATGCTTGGCCACCTTGCCAGTGAGCTCAATCGCGCGTCGCAGGACGGTTGCATCATCATCCCAGTCGACAAAGCCTGAAGCCGGAGCGTCATCAACCCTCACCAACCGCTCATGCCGATCCACGAGAACGGCCTGGACGTGTGCGCCTACACAAGTAGGAAGGCTATGCAGATTCGTTCCGGGGAGTTTCCATCTGCCAGGCCCCTCGGGGATCAAATCCACAGGCCCTACCAGCAGGTCAGGTGCACACCAGATCGCAATCCGTATCGTGCCTGTGTAGGCAGGCAGACGTATCCCGTCAGACAGCACGGTACGGACGTCTGGCGCAGTCCCTATGCCTCTGAGGTCGAGCACTTCATGGGCGCCCTTTGGGTCTACGACCCTGAACTCATCCTTTTGACCAGGGTTGGGCTCGGCACGAAAGGTAACGAGTGCCCCTTCCACAGCAGACTGAGAGTTCGGCCAGAAGACCTGGCCATTCGTCGGAAACTCTTCGGTAGATGAGATCGGTCGCCACTGAGATCCCTCCACCTCAAACAGGGGCCGTACCCCCGCCACCGGTTGCCCCAACTTGTCCCGATTGGTCCACTGAACGACACCCAGAACCTTCACTTGAAATCCCCCCTAGCCTTTTGGCGGCGTCGTTGTGCCAGCCTTTCTCGAACAAGTACGGCGTTGCCGACGTGTCTGGCGGGCCCCGATCCATGCATCGCTTCTGCCTGAACCGCGATATCACCAGGACGACTTGCCGATTGCAGAACGCGATCATAGAGACGCAGTCGATCCGAGTCGGTCGCTGACCGGGCCGCGCCATGAGAGGCAGCGAGTGGCGTCAGCACGATCTTCCCGAAGTTGCCTGCATCCACTTCTATACGGGAGGCCGTAGAAAGAAATTCTTGGATAAACTTGGCCGTTCCAGGGCCATCTAGCCCTGAGCTAATCCGCTGCTTTCCCCGCTCCCAGGCCTTTACTTGAGCGCGGGCGCACTCGGTCCCAAGTTCAACACGGACCTCAGGCAACGATCGGCGTACCGCAGGCACTTCGTTGACGGTGCGCTGCCAGGATTCGAAGCTCATGTCTCCAATCCAGATGCGCAGTCGCGGCGTCTGTTCGAGCGCCTTAAGGGACTTGGCGTCTGAGGGTCTGAAGCGAACCGAAAGCTCTACGCTTGCAGTTTTCTCGCCCGAGATAGAGAACCGGGTAGAGCCGAGATGTCGAAGATCGACCGCAACATAGATCTGACGATCGTCGGAAACGGCAATCGTGTGGCAGTAGCAGTTGGTGCCGAACTTGTAGGTAGCTTGTGCCTGAGCGGCGTCGCCAGGTGCATGGACGAGCAGCATGGCCGCATCGCCAATCCAGAACACCGGTTCACCGTGCTCGCCGATCATGCGAGGCGGCGTGACAAGCTCAACACGCCACCGCCGCGGAATGAGGCCATGGCCTAGTCGCGCAAGCCAGGCTTCTTCTGTTCGGTTTGGCTGATCTGAGACGCAAATCTCCCAAATAGCCCAGTCGATCGTTCCGGTGGAGATCTGAGCGTGGCGGGCAGACACCACAGACTCGGGAGGGGCGTGTCGCGCATCGGCAATCAGGAGAACCGTTTCTTCCGGATAGACACCGGAACCGGCGAGCAGGCGCATCCATTCGCCGCTGCGCAGGCGGAACAAGGCACCCTTGGCATCAAGTCCTTTGCACTCAAGCTTCCAGAGGCTCTTGTCGATGGCAGCAGGCCAAGTACCGGCGGCCTGCGTGCGAAAGGTCTGTGTGCTGGGCGCGATGTCAACGCGTGCGATGCCTACTCCGGGTCGCAGATCGAGTGCGCTTACTCGCGCTGAGCATTCAGGGCCAGCAGCGATTTCGACGAATGCGTTGCAAAGCTCCTTCAGCGAACTGGCGCCCAACTGAGCATCCGGGATCTCAGGCAGGCGTATGCCCAGCGCCCAGCGATCATCCACTTGAACCAGCAGCAGCCCCAACTCTGCGGGGTCGTCTTCGATGCGACCGGCTACAGGAACTACACTAGTTACACTACCGCCGTTGCTGGGGTAGTACTCGTCGCATTCCTTGGTTCCCTCGCCCGGGTAGTGACGGAAGTGCGCGGTCTGTTTTGAGACATGCGGCAGGTACACCTGACCGCCGCAGCCAGGGCGAGGGCAGACATAAGCTCGCCCCCAAAGTGCATTTTCGGCGGCGACCACCTTCCCGGTGTGCAAATCTGTTGCATGTTGCACTCGCTCCCCCTCCCTTGGTCCGCTGCTCCATTTGAGTCCTGCACTCGCAGAATACTGCCAAAAAGGGTTCCCGAAGGGTGGTCTTAATTGGCCAGCCTTGGTTTCTGGAAAGTTTTCCCTGTAAACCATCCGCCCCAGGTCGGTCCACGGGGGTGGCAAACCTAAAACTGATCTGCGGATGGACGCTGGGCGCTCAGTCCGAGCTCTGCGCTGCCATGGGAAGACGGGCAGGGCCGCCCGCGCAGATCGCTGGTAATCTCAACGGTCACCAAGACCTATGGCGCAGGCCCGCCGATCAATTCGTTGCACGCACGTGTGCGATTCGAGCTCAGGCGGAATCGCCGCGGCGATGCGGCAGCGGGAGTGCTAAACGATGGTCACAGTCGCGACACACCAGTTGAGACTCGGTCTTGAGTTGCTCTGCGCTGACCTGGATGAGGTCGCCTCGCCAACCGTACTCACGCACCTGCGCCAGTTGCACGCTAACCCGGTAACCGCTGTCGCCGCCACAGCGTGGGCATGTGCTACCGATCACCTCTGGGACCAAGGGTGGGTCGAGGCCGAGTAGACGCCGGACTTCCGCCAAGGCTTTTGGTCCCACATCGCGTAATTGATCCGACTCGATCGCCGTCTGCATCTGCGCCATGGTGCGTATGTTCCGGATCAGCAGTTGGTTGCGTGTGCGTGTGCTGAGAAACACTGTGTCGTCGTGATTCATACGTCGCCGCCTTCTGTCCCATACTACGAAGAGAATTTCAGTGGGACAATACTGCCAACATCATCGGCCCAGTGTTGACTATAGGTTCATTCATGACGACGCTCTCGCCATGGTCACCCACACGTCATTGTTCAATCCGCCCCTGGCTCTCTGAGTCTGAGCGCTCCAACGAGAGCGCCGTGAGGACCAAGCGGATCGCTTAACCGTTCTGTCCGCCGGAGATCGATTGCAGATAGCGCAGCGCCTTCCGCGCGTCGCCATCACGCACGGACTCCATCAATGTTCGATGGCCTAGCAGCGGAATGGGTGTGTTCTTCAGATGGAATGCGACTGCAGCGGGATCGGGCTTGAGTTCAAGCAACAGGGATCTTACTTCGGCAAGTACGCATAGTTGTCGCTGGAGGCGTTGGTCATCCGGTCGACGGCGCATCAGGCTCGGCTGCAAACGCAATAGGGAGCAAAGCTCTCGCTCTGTGATGTCGAGCAAGTCGGCCAAATCCCCAAGTGACAGGGCTTTGGGATTCCCCGTAGCGGGCGAAACAATTCCTTTTTTTCGACGCATGGACATGCGTTGCCCCTGCATTTCTGCGGTCTAGATATCGTCGGTCTTTCGTTCTGCCGCCAGACGGTACGCTACGTTAAGAACGACAAGCTCTCCTGCCGCCACTGCGTAGGACAGCGTGATCAGCGTTCGTTCCGAGCGCCACGACGCCGAGCGAAAGGTGCCCGTTCCGTTGGGCGCGTTGAAATTCTGATCCTGCTCCCCGTCAGGTGCTCCGTACTTAGCTTCAAAGGCACCCTTCATGTCTCGGAAGGTCTGCAGGGCGAAGATGGCGCCCCCTTTTTCCTGCAGTTCCAGGCTGACTTGTGTGAGCTTGTTCTGTTTGAAGAAGAACAGCGCGTGAAAAGAATGCCCTTGGGCGGTGACGTTAGACAGGCGTAGCAACTCCCGGCTCCCATCGCCCAAGCTGGTTGGTGAGGCCGGCCGGGCCGCTGCTGGGAATCGATGCTCAATTGTGCGAAGCGACGTTCCTACCTGGATGTCATTCCACAAGGTCTGTGCGTGAACCGGCGAGCCGGCCAACCACATCGCCATCGCGAGTAACGCGAACAGGGAATTAGGAAGGCGGCGCCTGGCGTTCATTCGCTTCGTCCCGGTGGTAGTCATAATCAGAATACCCGAATAACGGGTATCCGAGTATCAGAATGCGGAGAATACGTTAGGGCGCCCCCCCCAAGGACGCCCGACGTGGCTAAAAGCCTGTACCGCCCGGAAAACCTCGAACTGGCTGCCGTCTTGAGGGAGATTCGGGAAGGTTCGGGACAGACCCAAACCCAATTCGCTGCCCGTCTCGGGCGCGGCCAGACCTACGTGAGCAACGTAGAACTCGGGATCAAACGTCTGGATCTCGTTGAGGTGAGAGACTATTGCGCGGCACTGGGAGTGCCGCTGGCCACCCTGGTAGGGGAGTGGGAATCGCGGATCGGTCCGCCCTTGAGCGGAAAGCCTGCAAAGCGCCCGCGACGGATCCGCTAATACACACGTAACCGCTCGAAGCCGACCGGGGCTCAGGCTTGGACAGCGTTGCCGCACACCGGAGTTCCACCACGAATTGACTACGCAGATCTGTGGTCGTCATGAGGCGCAATTGCCGTTCGTCGGCCAGGGAACGGGCCATGGCCTTTCATGCAGTGGATCCGCGTTGTGGCAGGTAACACGTTGCACATCGACAGGGAGGCCAGATGGCACACCGCACGTTGAGGCTTCAACTCCTGTTGTTTTTGTGTTTGGCAGCGGTGCTACTTCCTGCTCGCGCAGGGACGCCGCGGGAGTGGACCGTCATGGTCTACATGAATGCCAAGAACAACCTGGAGCCGCACGCACTGGAGAATTTCCACAGCATGGCATCGATAGGCAGTAGCCCTGCCGTTGCCGTTGTGGCCGAACTCGGCCGGCCCTCCAAGACGCGTTACACGAAAGCGGATGGAAACTGGAGCGGCGTGTATCGCTTCCATGTGTCCAAGGGCCTGAAGCCGCTGCCCGAACATGCCGTGGACAAGCCGGGCAACGGCGTCGACATTCCTGACATGGGGGATCCGCGCACGCTGCGGAACTTCATTGCCTGGGCCAAGAAGACCTATCCCGCCCGCAGGTACATGTTGGTGATCTGGAATCACGGACAAGGATGGCGTCTGCAACTGGCTCGCACCCACGCCAACAGATTCGCCACCGAAGGCGCGCAGCCAGCCAATGCGCCAGAACTAACGGACGCAGGTCCGGCTGTAGGAGGGTTCAGGGCGGTATCTGCCGATGACGACACGGGATCCATCCTCTACAACAAAGAAGTCCAGGACGTTATTCAAGCCGAGTTCGCTGACAAGCCGCTTGATCTGCTGGGTTTTGATGCGTGCCTGATGGCGATGCTGGAAACCGCCTACGGTTTGGCGCCATCCACCCAGGTCATGGTAGCCAGTGAGGAACTGGAGCCAGGGGCTGGCTGGCGCTATTCCTACTGGTTGGCGCCTCTAATGGCCAACCCAGCCATGGGGGCGGAAGGGCTCGGTACGCATGTGGTGGAAGCGTATCGAAGGCAGTACGGGGATGAGTATGAAACCACGTTGTCCGCGATCCGACTCCAGGACATTCGTGCAGTTTCCCAAGAGCTTTCCACCCTGGCTGACCAGATCAGGAGCCAGGAGAGCGAACTCCAGGCATTGAGGAGGGCAAGAGCGCGCCTGAGGTCCTATGGGGACAGCGAACTGCCGCCCCTGCGCACGTCCGTGGACCTGATCGCACTGTTGCGACTCTACGAAGGTGAGTCAAAAAATCACGAACTACGCCAGCGCTCAAGCGCGCTTCGCCAAAAGCTGAAAGCCACCATCGTCAGCAACTACGCTAGTGCCCGAAGCGCCACGCCTCCTGACGGCATGCCATACGGTTCCGAGGGTATTGCGATCTACCTGCCTGAGGACGCAGAGGCGTTCTACAAGGATCACTACCGTACCGGCTACCTCAAGAACAACACCGATCGGCCTGTAGATTTCGTAAAGAACGAGCGATGGGCCGAACTCGTCTATCGCGTGCTCAACATAAAACCCCAGTAGCGCTAAAAACAAATCTTAGCCAAAGGAGTTCGCCATGCGATCTGCGCATATAGGGAAGACGATGTTTCTGGTTGCCTGCGTCAGTGCCAGTGGGTGCGCCAGCATGGGCGGTGCGCCCAAGTACGAGAATGGTCAATACGTGCCGCCTGCAGCGGAAAATGCCCTGGACGTCAAGTTGACGTCTAAGGACTGCGATGACAAAGACGTTCGGGCTCTCGTGTCACCGTTGATTGCCGTGGCGGCTACAGCGTTAGTCAATTACGGATACGACAGCTTCATCAACTGGTTGGACATGAAGCAAGCGGGCTTGTCGGCCTCCTCTAGCGGGATTGCGACCGACACCCTCCTGGTGGGGCCCAACATCAAGCGCTGTCTGATCCTCAAGCGTGGCAATAGTCTGGAAGCGCGGTTCTCTTTGGCGCCGACCGACTCAGGCGGCTACTGGCATATGAAACCGCACAGTCTCGTTTTCGATCAGTCAGAGGCCAAGGAGGGGAAGAAAAAGCCCAAGAGCATCGTCGTGGATGTTCAGTTTGCCGCGCTAGGCGCGGACGGAAAACTGGCCACCTACTTTCAAGCCACGTTCGATCTAGGCACCCACACCGCTGGTGCGGGCAAGATCACGAGCTTCGTTGGCCAGGACAGCGGTCCCTATGGACTGCCCAAAGTGGCAGCCACGGATACGGGCGTGACCACCAAGGTCGTCGCGTCGGTGGTCGAACGGGGGCAGGGGCGCGATTGGATTCGGGCGATGACCGACAGCCTCCGGGAAAAAGAGAATCGCGAGAAGATCCTTAAGCCGATCCTGGACGCCATCGAGAAGAACGGCGACTGATTTGCGGGAATGTGGAAGCAAGTCATCATTGGCACGACCCTGCTCTGCGTTGCCTGCTTAACGCCGGCGCAGCGGCTACCGTCGAGTTTAGTGAAGCTTCCACCCGCCAGTTGCTTGCAGGTCGATGAGACGTCACCGGTGGCCGTGCCAGGCAAGCAGGTGCTGCTTGCTGCGAGCAATGAATGGACCACCTATGTGCGGTTCGTGTCCTCCGGTCATCAGTTGCGCTTCGCGCTCCATGTGCCTGCCGGTGCCGAGGCTTATGTCAGTGCTTATGCCAAGTTCGATAACAGCCAGGCCGAGTTCACGGCTGTGTGTGAGGATGTGCAAGTGCCGGCGGTCCCTCAGTCTTTTCTGGCCACCGCGCCACTGGGGTCGGCGTCATTGCTCTGGCGCATGGAGATCAGGGTCAGGGGCCCGAGCAGCCAACCGGAGCCTGTCCGCTTGGAGCTACGACCCCTCGCATTAGGCGAGGATGCGACCACCTGGACGCCAGGATGGGCTCACGCTGTCGGCTACGTGTGTTCCGACAATTTGCCGGAAGAAAATCGGCGCATCCAGCCCTCTCACGCATTCGGGTCCCGTGTCAGGCTGAATGTCGACCTGGGCGCCATCGCGGGTGATGTGAGTGGGCGTGAGCGAGCCACGGTGAACAGCGCAATCCTCAAAGCAGCCGAAGTCTGGGTGAACGGATGCGTGGGGTGCAGGCCCAATCACTTGGCGGTTCTTCATGTCGGGGATCAAACCTACGGCAGACAGGGCCTGATGAAGTGGCTTGACCAGAAGCCCGTGCGACCCTGGACGGATGCCCAGTTGGCCGACGTCCTGGAACCGTTGCACGAACTCTCTACGGAGCCGACAGACGACCGCGGCGCAAAGCGGATGACGTCGTACGTGCACCTGAGCGAGCAAAGCCGGAGCGCAATTTGTGGCTTGCCCATCGCCGCGGGTGCCACCATGGCCGAGCAGATCCAGTCGGCGATTTGTCCGGGTTCACGCTTGAACTCGCGCTTTGTGGCCAACATGCGTATTCGGTTTCGCGATGGAATGACGGCGTGCGGCGATAGCGCCAACATCATTGCCTGTCGTGCGGATGCGGAACTGACAGAGTACAACACGCGAGACTACGCGTTTACGTCCGACGGAGCAGATAAGACCATCGGCAAGGGCGCCGTGGAGATCGATCTACTGCATGCGCTCGTGCATGAAATGGGTCACTGGATTGGGTTGGGTCACATCGATTCTGGTCACTCCGTCATGGCGGCCTCCATGGAGCGATCGCGCTGCATTGACCCAGCAACGGTCGCCGAACTAGCCAAAAACGGTTCGACCCGCTGGTCGGAGGCTCCATACCCGGCCGCTTTCACACTGCGGGATGCTGCGCATCACTGACCGCGAGTTTGGAGTCGATGGCCTCGCATTCGGTAGACGAGGCCATTACAACCGTTGCGTCACCTGCAACACGTAGGCCAGTACCTGATTCGCCTCGCCACGCGCGATGAGTTGGGCAGGAGAACCAGCCAGCGATTCAATCGGAAAGCACATCCAGCGCGCAGCGTCCGCCTCCTTCATTCCTGACTGAAGCAGGGTCTGAGCGAGCGCAGGCGTGCGCTGCTTTAGAGCAGTCCAGACTTCGGCTTCTGTGACTGCGAGTGCGTGGATCGCTTCAGCGTGTTGTTCCAGGACCGCCAGCAGTTCGGGCATCCCCTGGCCCCGTTCTTGAGCCGATGGATTGGGGCAGTACGACCGCCAGTCCGCCGTGTAGGGCTGGAAGAAGGCGATCTTGCGCGCCTTGGGCCAGCGCTTGATGCGCTTCTCCAGGTGGCCCGCTTGCGCGCGCGAGCCAACCGGCACGGCGGAAACCAGGGTCCGGGGTGGGTGGACGCGCGTGTGCTGTGCCGCCTGCCCCCTGACGTGCTGCAGGTAGCGTGCGTCGACATCGCTGGCAATGCCGGTATAGGTCGAGCCATCGAGGCATTCGAGCAGGTAGATGTGCCACACCACTCAGGCCCTCGCATCGAAGGCGTGTCGTGTGTGCGGCCGCAACTGCATGCCTAGGTGCTGGCAGTACTTGGTGGCCGTGACCCGACACACGCCTAGCGCATCGATCAAGATGCGTGGCGAGCCCGGATCAGCGATTGCCCATTGCGCCAGTGACGTAGTGATCAGAGCGCGTGTAGTAACGCGCCTGCGCGTGCGTGAGAGCCAGTCCCCGTAGCTGTCCGATCGGATGTGCGAGCCGGCCTGCCGGCCCGGAAACAGGAACAGGCTCTCATCGTTGCGCTCGAAACAGGAATGCTCCCGCCGCATCGACAGCCAGCGCGCCATGAGGGGATGAGTGACCTCATCCAGCGGCAGCCAGATCTTGGCGAAGCGCACCTCGTAGGTACCATCTGCACCAATGCGCACCCCTTCCAGGCGCATAGCAACGCTCTTGTGCGGTGGCTGGGCATAGATCAGTGCGAACAGTGTCACCAAGGACCACCGCACATCGACAGTTTCGGTGCTCTGGCCCAAACGATGAATCAGGTTCAGGCGTGCATCGTCAGACAGCGCGTGCTTGAGTGAGAATTCTCTCTTGACCCTGGGTACGCTCAACTTATGGAAATTTCGCTCATGACGGCGCAGGTAGCGGATGAAGGCGTGCATGCCAAGGCGGTAGCTACGGTACCGTCCCAGAAACAGGTCTAAGTGCTCTTGCGACACCTCCGGTACGCTCGTGGCGCCTTCGGCGGCGGCGTGATTCAGGAACCACACGGCTGAGCGGACCGCCGATTCCATCGACTTGGGCTTGACCGGAATGGTCCTGCGCCGCGACCTGTCTGATGCAAGCTCCCGCTTTTGCAGCATGTGGGTCAGGAATCGACCCAGCATCGCATGGGACCAACTCGGGCCACGCGCGGTTAAGGCGCGGATGCGGCTCAAGTGCCACTCAAGTTCGTAGTCCGGATCCTGATAGGTTGTGATGTAGCCGGTCACATTGAGAAAAGACATCGCGCGAAGATGATGGCTCAGGAATTCGTGCCCCAGCTTGCGTACGACCATCACCCCGCTCAAGGCATCGACGGAGTCGAAGTGTGGCGACAACGCGGCGAAGAACGCCACGTCTCGGCGCAGGCTTACGCTCAAGGTGCCATTGGCGATCTGGTCGCGCAGCGTCTGGTAGTACTCGGTCATCAATGCCCGTGCCCAGGGTGCGGGCACCTGCGCGTACAACTTCGTCAGCAGACGGCTGTGGGTTCGGCGCCAGGCGCAGTCTTCGCACCGGCCGCTGCCATAGTGGTACTTGGGTTTGTGACAGTCCGTGCACGTGGCGATAGGAGGCGCGCCGGTAGGCAGGCAATTGGCGCAATATCCCTTGCCATCTCGTTCCCCCGCGATGAAACGAGGGCGACGGCACCCAGCGCAGCACACTGCCTTACCCAGGCGGTGGCGACATGGCCCACACACTGGGTCCATGACGCCGCGGCGCAAGTCGCGCTCCAAGCCATGTTTGAATTCGTTACAGCCAGGGCACAACTGAGGTGGCAAGGCATGGCGCCGGCAGGAACTGCAGAACAGGCGCCCGTCCTCCAGTTCGATGCCGAAGCGACGGAGCGTTCGCTTGCATCGGGCGCACGGCTTGCCCTCCCAGCGCAAGCGAAGCGTGCAATTTGGGCATGCGTGTGGGGCTTCGTCCTTGAGGATGCGGCTGGATCGCCCGCAACGCGTGCAGGTCGAGGGAATGAAATGCTTGTGGTAGCAGCTTCCGCAGTACACCACGCCCCGATGCGTGCGCTGAGCCTTGGCCAACGGGGCCTGGCACTTCCCGCAGCACAGGGCGGGGAGGTCGGGCATGTTCATGGGGTGTGCTCCCCGGCCGGCAGGGCGAAGACCTTGAATGCCGGGCCCTTGAGCCGTGCGATGTCCTCCGGTGAAAGTTCAGGTGCGGCCTTACGGAAACTGGCCGGCTTGTCGCACGGCGCGGCCGGTGCGCAGGTGCCCCAGTGCATGAGGTCGACGGGCGTGCACTCCAGCGCATGACACAGCGCGATGAGCAGCGGCATGTTCATCCGTTCGGGCAGGTGGTTGACCACCCGGCCCAGTTGCACGTCCGAGATAAAAGGGTAGTAGTCCTTAAGACGACGACGCAGCGCCGCCACGCTGGGCACACCGCGCTCGGCCATGACGTCGCGCAGCCGCCAGTGCACGCGCGGCAATAGGGAAGAGAGTTCGGTCATGTCGGCTCCTTCTTCTGCAACTGCTGCTTAACCAGTTGCCTGGCCCGATCGCGAATGAAGGTCTCGGGAAAGTGGGTGTAGACCTGGGTCGTAGCGGCGTGGGCATGGCCATGCCGCTGCTGGGTGAAGTGCAGCGGCACATTGGCTTCGGCCTCGTGCGAGACCGACATGTGCCGCAGACCGTGAGGCGAGAGCGTGACCGGGTCGATCCCGCACACGCGCAATAGATGTTTGAAGCGTGCGGAGATTTCCGAGCGGGACAGGCGCGTGCCCTGCTCGGACAGCCACATGGCCGGCTCGTCTGGGTGCAGCGGCGGAAACAGCGGACGCACCACGGCCAGGTACCACTCCAGGACCTCGCGGATGGCGGGATTGATCGCCGGAATGGATCGGAACCGGGGCCCGCTGCCGTTGCTGCCCTTGCCGTAGACATCGGCAAAGCCGAACCGGCCCAATTCGCCGATGTCCGGGTTGGAGCGAAAGCTGGTCAGGTTCATCGCGTGTCCTTCGGACATGCGCAGGCCATAGACGTAGTAAGTAATAAACATCGCCTTGTCGCGCAGCAAGGCACGCACACAGCGTGGCTTGGTCCGGATGGCCAACTCGATGGCCGCGTCCAGCACCTGGACCACTTCCTGGAACTCCGCGGCGCTCAGGTAGCGGCGATGGCGCATGGGCGCCATGTCCGTGGTGTGGATCACGCGATTCTCGCTGTGGGCGATCTCGCGTAGCTCCCCGCCCAGGGCCCGTGCCTCATTTTGATAGGCCAGGTTGTGGCTCAGGTAGCGCATCAAGGTGGCTATGGCCGTCTGCTTACGGCGCTGCGTGCGCGGCGCATCGCCTTTGCTCAGGCCCAGATGGGCCGACCACACCTCGAAGTCAGCTTCAGTCAGTGCCCATAGGGGCTGGCCGATGAAGGCGAGCAACTGGCGCACGGCGATCTGATCGTTGGTGATCGAACTCTTGGCGTGGTTGCGTGAGGGGCGCCGGCCCTCGTAGTAGGCGCGCAGCATCTTGTCCTGCAGCGCCTGTTCTTGCTCGGTCAACGCGCGCGGCGGACGGGCTGGGGTCGGCACCGCAGGAGCGGTGGGCGACTTGGGCTTGCGGCGGGGCTTGGGCGCAGCGACCGGGCCCGAACCCGCCGGCGCCGGCGCCGGAGTGCCCAGGCTGGGAGCCAAGGGCGGAGCGACCAGTGCCCCAGGCAAACGGTAGATGCGCGCCGTCATGACGACCTCCTCAAAGGGAGGGCAAGGCGGAAGGCGAACCGGGCCCCGGGTCGAGCCCAGGTCGAATGCGGGGGGCGGCAGCGGGTCGTCGTGGGCGTGTTCATGCGACCCACCCCAGCACGGATCCTTCCGGACCAAAGTTATGCAAACTTTCGCGCGATGAAGGACTCCCGCCAGGGACCTTCGGGCGCCCCTTCATCCAATGAAGGGTGTGGACCGGATTCAAGCCCTTTTTAGCGCGTGAATCACCAACAAAATCAAACCACTTAGGTGATAATTTCCAGAGATGTGGGCACGCCCAGCCTACTCTGGATAGTTGGCAGTTCGTCGAGAAACAGCACGCCTTGATGTGCGAGCGAAATCTCGCCGGGGCGCGGATCGGCGCCGCCGCCGACCAGGGCGACCGCGCTGGCGGTGTGGTGCGGCGAGCGGAACGGGCGCTCGCGCCAGCGCGCCGGGTCGAGGCCGTGGCCGTGCGCGCCACCCGCGACCGAGGCGATCGCCGCGGTCTCCAGCGCTTCTTCCTCGCTGGCCTCGGGCAACAGGCCGGGCAGGCGCGAGGCGAGCAGGGTCTTGCCGCAGCCGGGTGGGCCGATCAGCAACAGATGGTGGCCGCCAGCGGCGGCGATTTCGAGCGCGCGCCGCGCCTGCGCCTGGCCGCGCACATCGCGCATGTCCAGGCCGGGCGCGCGCAGCAGCGGCGCAGCCTGGGCCTGCGGCAAGTCGGCGCGGCCGCAGAGCATGGCGCAGACTTCGAGCAGGGTGCGGCCGGTGCGCGCTTCGACGCGGCTGGCGAGTGCGGCCTCGGCGCCGTTGCCGGCCGGCACGATCAGGCGGCGCCCGAGCGCGGCCACCGCGAGCGCGGCAGGCAGCACGCCGTCGATGGCGCGCAGCTCGCCGGTCAGGCCGAGTTCGCCGAGGAACTCGTACTCGTTGAGCGCTTCCAGCGGGATCTGACCGCTCGCGGCGAGGATGCCCAGGGCGATGGCGAGGTCGTAGCGGCCGCCGTCCTTGGGCAGATCGGCCGGAGCCAGGTTGACGGTGATGCGCCGCTGCGGAAATTCGAACTGCGCGCACTGGATCGCGGCACGGACGCGGTCCTTGGCTTCGCGCACCGCCGCTTCGGGCAAGCCGACGATCGACATGCTCGGCAGGCCGCCGCCGAGGTGGACCTCGACCCGGACCGCAGGCGCACGGACGCCCGATCGCGCACGGCTGTGCACGAGTGCCAGGTTCATGGCGGGGCTCAGTGCTGGGGCGTGGAAGCGTTGTCGAGTTGCGCTTCGAGCTCGGCGACGGTGCGCTGGAGTTCGTCGAGCTTCTCGCGGGTGCGCAGCAATACCGCGCGTTGGACTTCGAATTCCTCGCGGGTGACCAGCTCGAGCTTGGACAGGCCGGTCTGCAGTACGGACTTGAAGTTCTGTTGCATTTCCTCGCGGCCTTCGCGCAGGCCCGGGGGCAGCAGAGAGCTGAGGCGGCGGGCGAGGTCGTCGATGTAGTTCAGGTCGATCATGTGGGGAAAGCTCCTCCGGCAATGGGGTCAGCTTGACCGCCGGACCGGGACCTCGCCGTCGGCCGGGGCCGTGGCGGGTTGTCGGAAAAGTCCGAAGTGGATGACGCGGTCACTACATCACGGCGCCGGCGAGGCCCGCAAGCGCTTTGTCCTCATCGTCCAACGGAGCGCGCGGAGGCGGTGTGAACGGCGTCCGACGGGCGGCGTGACCCGCGTCGGACCTAGGTCGCGACCGCGTGGCACGTTATCCTGCGCGGTATTGCAAGGAGATCGACGATGAAGATGGTCATGGCGGTGATCAAGCCGTTCAAGCTCGACGACGTGCGCGAGGCGCTGGCCGAGGCCGGCGTGGCCGGCATCACCGCGACCGAGGTCAAGGGCTTCGGGCGCCAGAAGGGGCACACCGAGCTGTACCGCGGGGCCGAGTACGTGGTCGATTTCCTGCCCAAGATCAAGCTCGAAGTGGCGGTGACCGACGATCAGGTCGACACCGTGGTCGAGGCGATCATGAAGGCGGCCGGCACCGGCAAGATCGGCGACGGCAAGATCTTCGTCTGGGACCTCGAACGCGCGGTGCGCATCCGCACCGGTGAGATGGACGGCGACGCGCTGTGAGCGAACGCCGCCCGGCGCTGCCGGCGCGGCTCCATACGATGGGCGCCTGCGACGGCCGATCGACCGCGAACGAAGCGGCCATTGTTCAGGTCGGACCTTAGCGTCGTCGAACCGGCCCGCGTGCCCGCGCCGGGGCTGAGACGGCGGCCTCGCCCTGATCGAGAAAGGCCTGCAGCGCCGGCGCGCGCGGTCGATTGACCAATTCCAGCCGATACAGCGGGCGCGTCATCGACGCGTCTTCGTCGAGCTTGATCGTGCGCACGCGTTGCATCGTCACCAGGTCGGCGACCACGGTTTCCGGCAACAAGGCGATGCCGGCGTCGGCGGCGACGGCGTGCGCGATCGCTTCGTTGCTGCCGATCTCGATCACCCGCGCCGGTTCGATGCCGCGCGCGGCGAACAGCGACTGCGCGACCTGGCGTGTGCCCGAGCCCTGTTCGCGCACCAACCAGGTCTGGCGGGCAAGTTCGGCGAGGGAAGGGCGGCGCTTGGCGCCTAGCGCGCTGTCGGCGGCGGCGATCAGCCGCAACGGTTCGCTGCGCCACAGGCTGGCCTGGATGCGCGCATCTTCGACCGCGCCCTCGACGAAACCGACGTCGACCCGGCAATCGATCACCGCGCGGCTGATCTGCTCGGTGTTGCCGACCACCAGCTCCACCGTCAGCCCGGCATGGCGCCGCACGAACGGGCCGAGGCTCTGCGGCAGCCAATACGCCGCGACGGTGGTGCTGGCGCCGATGCGCAGGCTGCCCTGGCGCAGTTCGACGCGGTCGCGCACGTCCTCGCTGGCGATGCGTTCCAGGGCGAAGATCGCCCGCGCATGCTCGAACACCGCGTTGCCGTGATCGGTCAGTTGCACGCCGCGCACCGCTTTGGCTTCGGCGCCGCTGCGTTCGATCAGGGGCAGGTCGAGTTGGTGTTCGAGTTCGCGCACCGCCTTGGACACCGCCGACTGACTGACGAACAAAGCTTCGGCGGCGCGCGAAAAGCTTTGCTGTTCGACCACGGTCAGGAACACGCGCAACAGGTGCAGGTTCATGGCATGAGCTCAATTCATGAATACTTGAATTATATGTATTGGACTCCCCGGGTGCGCGGGCCTACCTTGGCGCCGCTGTCGATCCGCCGCTGCCCTGGAGTTCCCCGCCGTGTCCGTCCTGAACCCGTCTTCGTCCGCCTCGTCCCTGCAATCGGGCCTGACCCGCTCGCCGGGGTTTTGGCCGGGGTTGGCGCTGGCGGCGGCGATCGCGGGCGCGGCGATGGCGCTGGCCTCGCTGCCGGCCTTGCAGGCCTGGGGCCTGAGCGCGCTGACCTTGGCGATCGTGCTCGGCATCGTCGTCGGCAATACCGTCTTTCCGGCGTTTGCGGCCGCCGCCGGCAGCGGCGTGGACTTCAGCAAGGGCACGCTGCTGCGGCTCGGCATCGTGTTGTACGGCTTTCGCGTGACTTTCCAGGAGATCGCCGGGGTCGGCGTGGCCGGCCTGGCGATCGATGCGGTCGTGGTGGCCGGCGTGTTCGGCCTGGCCACCTGGCTGGGCACGCGCTGGCTCAAGCTGGATCGCGAGACCTCGATGCTGATCGGCGCCGGCAGCGCCATCTGCGGCGCTGCCGCGGTGATGGCGGCCGAGCCGGTGGTGCGTGCACAGGCGCACAAGGTGTCGGTCGCGGTCGCCACCGTGGTGGTGTTCGGCACGCTCGGCATGTTCGTTTATCCGATGCTTTATCCCTATCTCGGGCTCAGCGAACACGCTTACGGCGTATATGCCGGCTCGACCATCCACGAAGTCGCCCAGGTCGTCGTCGCCGGCCGTGCGGTTGGCGAGTCGGCCGCGTCGGCGGCGGTGATCGAGAAGATGCTGCGGGTGATGCTGTTGGCGCCGTTCCTGTTGCTGCTGTCGTCGCGGATCGGTGCTGCGCCGGGCGCGGCGAAGTCGAAGATCGCCGTGCCGTGGTTCGCGCTGTGGTTCGTCGCGGTCAGCGGTTTCAACTCGCTGCAGCTGCTGCCGGCGCCGTGGAAGGCGGCGATCGTGCAAGTCGACACCGTGTTGTTGGCGATGGCGATGGCCGCATTGGGCTTGCGCACGCATGTCGGCGCGATCCGCCAGGCCGGCCCGAAGCCGATGCTGCTCGCGGCGGTACTGTTCGCCGTGCTGACCATCGGCGGTTACGGCTTGAATGTCGGTGTGGCGAAGCTGTTCGGTGCCGCAGGCTGACCCCTCAAGTCGGCCAGGCATCGATCCGCCGCAGCATCCTTCATTCCTGCGCTCGCGTATTTCGAATGGCCGCCCCGGAAGGGCGCTAAGCGCGGATGCCGCTGAAAAGCACATCCATTTGGCAGTGTCGAACCGCCGATCTCCACTGTTAGGATCGAATGTCCACACAGGGGGTTCGGAATACATGAAAGCACACATCATCGCGGCCGCCACCGCGGTCCTGTTCGTTGCCGGCGTGGGGACGAGTTATGGCGCCACGAAGAAGCCGCAACCTACCGCCGCGACCTATCGCGACAAAGCGCCTCAAGAGGCGGCCAAGGCGCTGACGGAAATCGCCTTGGTGCAGGCCGGCAAGAATGGCAGTTGGGAGCGGATCGGCGCCGGCCGGGTGTATTACCTCGGCGGCTTGAAGGCGCAAGGGCAGTCGGTGTTCGACGCGATTCTCTCGGGCAAGCACGAGGACAGCGATGTGTATCGCATCGCGCGCGTGTACGCGGAGGCCGGGGAGTGGGCGAAGGCCAAGCCCTTGTTCGATCGGTTCATCGCCGGCAACCGCGACGATGCCAAGGCGCATGCGGAAATCGGCGCGCATTACCTGTTGCAAGGCGATCGCGCGACGGCCGAACGCATGTTCGATCGGGCGTTCGAGCTGGAGAACGACAATCCGTGGATCACGGAATATGTCGCGGGCGCTTATCTTGGGGTGAAGCCGCAGGAGTAAGTACGAGCGATGGCGGGGTTGGTTACTGCCTGCGCGGTCATCGGGAAGTAACGGCAACGATGGGTGGATAGATCGCCATCGACCGACGGCAGATTTCGCAGCTCAGTCGAAACCGCTGCAAAGCAACGTTCCTGCGGTTGCCGCAACAAAAAGCCCCGCGTGAGCGGGGCTTTTTTTATAACCGACACCGAGCGCGATCGATCGCGCCGCGCGGGGCTTACTCGCCCAGCGCTTCGGCCACGAAGGCCGGGGTCGACAGCGCACCGCGGTGGATGCCGGCGTTGTAGTACTTGCTGGCGAAGGTCTTGGCCTGGGCGTCGGCTTCGCGGAACTCGAAGTTGCCGCTCTTGCGCGCCAGGGTGCAGCTCCACCAGCCGGTCGGGTAGCACGGCTGCGGGAAGGGCAGGGTCTTGAAGGTCTTGAAGCCGGCCTTGCCCATCTCGGTGCGCATTTCCTTGATCAGCTCGATCAGCATCAGCGGCGATTCGGACTGCTGCACCAGGATGCCGTCCTCGCGCAGGGCGCGGAAGCAGCTTTCGTAGAAGGCCTTGTTGAACAGGCCTTCGGCCGGGCCGACCGGGTCGGTAGAGTCGACGATGATCAGGTCGACGCTGTTCGGCGCGCGGTTGGCCATGTAGGCGATGCCGTCGTCGAACAGCAGCTGCGCGCGCGGGTCGTCGTTGCGGTCGCACAGTTCCGGGAACCACTTCTCGGCCATGCGCGTGACCTGCTCGTCGATGTCGCATTGCACCGCTTCGGTCACGCCGTCGTGCTTGAGCACTTCGCGCAGGGTGCCGCAGTCGCCGCCGCCGATGATGACGACGTTCTTCGGCGCGCGATGGGTGAACAGCGCCGGGTGCGACATCATCTCGTGGTACAGGAAGTTGTCGCGCGTGGTCAGCATCACCGCGCCGTCGATCAGCATCAGGTTGCCCCAGTCGGTCGTCTCGAAGATTTCGATCTTCTGGAACGGCGATTGGACTTCATCGAGCTTGCGGGTGACGCGGTAGCCGATGGACGAGCCGGTCGGCTCGAAGTTTTCGTAGTGCCACGTCGGTTCGGTAGTCATGCCGTTGCTTCCTGATAAAGGCCGTGCGGGTTGGGCGTCGCTGCTGGGGCGGGTGTCGCTGCGCGGGTGTCGCGTCGGTCCGCCGGTGCGGAGCCCGGCAGCGGGTTTCGAGGCCAGGCTTTCGAGGCCGGGGGCGCGGATTGTAGCGGACCCATATGAAACGGACCGTATGAACGGATATCGCGAGTGGCCCGGGTTTGCCGATCCGGCCGATCCCGGCGCCCGCGGCGGGTCCCCACCGGGGGTACGGCCTGTAGAATGCGCCTTCCCCACTTTGTCTGGTAACACGCCGATGTCCGACTGGTCGCTCGATCAGGCCCGCAAGACCTACTCGATCCCCCACTGGTCCGAAGGGTATTTCGACATCGACGCCGCCGGCCGGATCGCGGTGAGCCCGCGCGGCGAGCGCGGCCCCACCGTGGCGCTGCCCGAGGTGGTCGACGCCGCCCGCGCCGCCGGCGCCAAGCTGCCGATGCTGGTGCGCTTCCCGGACATCCTCGGCGACCGCCTCGGCAAGCTGCAGAGCGCCTTCGCCCAGGCCATGCGCGACTGGGACTACGCCGGCGGCTACACCGCGGTCTACCCGATCAAGGTCAACCAGCACCAGGGCGTCGCCGGCACGCTGGCCTCGCACGCCGGCGAAGGCTTCGGCCTGGAAGCGGGCAGCAAGCCCGAGCTGATGGCGGTGCTGGCGCTGAGCCGGCCCGGCGGCCTGATCGTCTGCAACGGCTACAAGGACCGCGAGTACATCCGCCTGGCCCTGATCGGCCGCAAGCTGGGCATGGAAACCTACATCGTCGTCGAGAAGCCGTCCGAGCTGCAGGTCGTGTTCGAGGAAGCCAAGGCCCTCGGCGTGAAGCCGGGCCTCGGCGTGCGCATGCGCCTGGCCTCGCTCGGTGCCGGCAAATGGCAGAACAGCGGCGGCGACAAGGCCAAGTTCGGCCTTAGCCCGCGCCAGGTGCTGGACCTGTGGAAGCAATTGCGCGACAGCGGCCTGCAGGACTGCCTGGGCCTGCTGCATTTCCACATGGGCTCGCAGATCTCCAACGTGCGCGACATCGCCAACGGCATGCGCGAGGCGACCCGCTATTTCATCGAGTTGTCCAAGCTCGGCGCCAACGTGCGTTACATGGACGTCGGCGGCGGCCTCGGCATCGACTACGAAGGCACGCGTTCGCGCAGCTATTGCTCGATCAACTACGGCGTCAACCAGTACGCCTCGAACATCGTGCAGCCGCTCGCCGAGGCCTGCCAGGAGTACGGCCTGACCCCGCCGCGCCTGGTCACCGAGTGCGGCCGCGCGATGACCGCGCACCACGCGGTGTTGGTCGCCAACGTCTCGGAGATCGAAGAGGCGCCGGAAGGCCGGGTGCCGCCGGCGCACGACGACGAGCCGGCGGTGATCCGCCACCTGCGCGAGATCCACGACGAACTCGACCAGCGCCCGGCGGTGGAGCTGTTCCACGAGGCCCAGCATCACCACGGCGAAGGCCTGTCGCTGTATGCGCTCGGCCAGATCGACCTGACCCATCGCGCCCGCATCGACGATCTGTTCTATGCGATCGCGCACGCGGTGCGCGCGCGCCTCGACGGCAGCGAGAAGAGCCATCGCGATCTGCTCGACGAGCTGAACGAGCGCCTGGTCGACAAGTACTTCGTCAATTTCAGCGTGTTCGAGTCGATGCCGGACGTGTGGGCGATCGACCAGGTGTTTCCGATCGCGCCGATCGAGCGCCTCAACGAAGTGCCGGACCGGCGCGGCGTGATCGCCGACCTGACCTGCGACTCCGACGGCAAGGTCGACACCTACGTCGAGAACGAAGGCCTGGACACCTCGCTACCGCTGCATGCCTTGAAGCCGGGCGAGAGCTATCGCCTGGGTTTCTTCCTGGTCGGCGCGTACCAGGAAATTCTTGGCGACATCCACAACCTGTTCGGCGACACCGATGCGGTCGAAGTACGGGTGGACGGCGACGGCTATCGCCTGGCCCAGCAGCGCCGCGGCGACACCACCGACGTCATGCTGGACTATGTCGGCTACAAGCTGGCCGACTTGCGCGAGTCGTATCGCAGCAAGGTCGCCGCCGCCAATCTGCCGGCTGACGAGGCGCGCCGTCTCGACGAGGCGTTGGAAACCGGTCTGACCGGTTATACCTATCTCGACGACTCGCCGGTGGCCTGAGCGATGACGATGAATCGCTATCTGGTGATGGCCATGCGCCTGCCGCAGTTCGACACGGCCCAGATCGGTCCGCATCGGGATTTCCTCGACGAGTTGCGCGGGCAGGGCCGGCTGGAACTGGCCGGCGGCTTCGGCGACAAGAGCGGCGGCGCCTACGTGCTGCGCGCGTCGGATCTCGACGAGGCCCGGGTGTTGGCGTTCCGCGATCCGCTGCATCTCAGCGGCTCGTCGCGGCTCGACGTCTACGAATGGCAGGCCTGAGCCAGGGCTGAGCCCGGGTTGAGCAGCGCAAGACGCCGCATTCACCGCGCGCGGCTTGGCGCGTTCAGGCAGCAGGGGAGCCTGTAGACCCAGACTGGGACGCATCGACATCGTCCGGCAACGCCGGTCGCACGACGGCCGGGCGGGATCGCGGTACTGTCCACATCCGGTCGGGCGGTCCGCCGACGGCGCGACATCATGGTTTTTTGAAATATTTAGCGCCCGTAGGGCAGAAGGTCGAAATGAAAGTAGGGGTAATCGGTCTGGGAGCCATGGGCGCGCCGATGGCGCGTTACGTGCATAGCAAGGGCGTGCTGACCGCGGTGGGCAACCGGACGCAGGCCAAGGCCGATGCGATGGCATCGGAGCTGGACGTGCGTGCGGCGCGCTCGGCGGCCAACTTCGCCGATTGCGATCTGGTCGTGCTGTGCGTGTCGCTCGACGCCGACGTGCTGGAGAACGTCGCCGCCCTGGCCGAAGTGCTCAAGCCCGGCGCGATCGTGGTCGACCATTCGACCGTATCGGTCGAAACCGCACGCCGCGCCGCCGCGCTGTTGGCGGTGCACGACATCGGCTTCCTCGACGCGCCGGTGTCCGGCGGTGTCGAAGGCGCGCGCAACGGCAAGCTGTCGATCATGGTCGGCGGCGACGAAGCCCAGCTCGAGCGCGTGCGCGACGTGATCGACGCCTATGCCGCGCGCATCACCCATATGGGCGCGACCGGTGCCGGTCAGGCGACCAAGGCCATCAACCAGATCCTGGTCGCCGGCATCAACGAGGCGGTCTGCGAAGGCCTGGCCCTTGGCGAGAAGCTCGGCCTGGATCCGGAACGCCTGTTGCCGACCTTGATGGCCGGCGCGGCCAGCAACTGGTTCCTCGACAAGCGCGGCGCGACCATGCTGCGCGACGAGTTCGCGCCCGGCTTCAAGTGCCTGCACATGCTCAAGGATCTGCGCATCGTCCAGGGCATCGCCCGCGACAGCGGCATCCGCACCCAGACCATCGACCAGGCCGTGGCGGATTACGCCGAGCTGATCGAACGCGGTTACGGCGAGTCGGACACCTCGGCCCTGATCGCGCTCAAGCGCGCGCGGCCGGCGCTGGTGGTCGAAGAATCGGATGCGGCGCCGGGGGCTGCGGCCAGCATCGAGGCCTGAGCGCTAGCCGGATTCCAGCGAACAACGAAAACCCGCACGCTGCCAGCGTGCGGGTTTTTTGTTGTGTGGCGGATACGGTTCGCTACCGTTGCGTTCGACTGGCGGTGCGCGGTCGCGGCTTGCGCCGCCCCTAACCTGGGAGCGTGCGGCGCGAGGGCCGAGTGGAGGTGCGGATCAGCGCGTGGCCGGCCGGCCGCGTCGTTGCGCGATGCGTTCGCCGAGGATGGCGCCAGCGAAAGCGGCGATGACGGTCAGGACGATGGCGAGCACGTTGTAGCGCAGCGCGCCGGCCAGCGACCGCATCGGCAGCGGGCTGTCGGGGAGGGCCATCGAAACGATCGTCCACAGGGTCAGCACCCACATCGCCACCATCAGCAACAGGGCGATCCAGCGGAAATGCGCGTGGCGCGCGATCGCGCCGCCGACGCCCATGGCGATCAGGGCCCCGAACACGTCGAGCAGCGGAATCGCGCCGACGCCGGTCTCGATCGCCTGGCTCGCGTCCAACCCCAGGAACTTGATGAAAATGCCGAACAACAACAGCACGCCTGCCGCACTCAGGCAGCCCAGAAGAATGCGCTTGTCCATCCGATCCCCAACGACTACGTAGCGGGCGCAGTCTACTTCGACGCTCGTGCGACGCAGGGTGACCGGCGTCGCGCTGTGGCCGGGCGCGCTGCCGGAAGGTGGCGCTGCGCCGACGCGCGGTGACGCATCGCGGCAGTTTTTGCCCGGCGAGTCGGCGACTCGGGTACGGCGAATGCCGGGCCGGGCGAATCTCCGGTCGCCGGATGCGCACGCGCTCGGAGGCGAATGGGCGGTGGAAGGCGATGCAGCGTTGCAGGCCGTCAATGGCGCGAGTACCGGATCGCGGTCTTGTGCGGGGATCGCGGCCAACAAAAAGGCCGGGTTTGCGGCCCGGCCTTTTCTTTTGCGCTTGTTTCCTTTGCGCCTGTCGCCGCCGCAGCGGCGCCGGCTTACTGCACCTTGATCGCCATGCCGGGCAGGCCGCCGTCGGCGAGCTTGCGCTTGGCGTCGGCCAGGTCGCTGGCCGTGCCGTAGGGCCCCATACGCACGCGGTACACGGTCTTGCCGCTGATCTGCGCCGATTCCACGCGCGCGCCAAGGCCGAGCATCGCGATCTTGGCCTTCATTTCCTCGGCCTGTCCGGAAGCCTGAAAGGCGCCGGCTTGGAGCAGATAGCGGGTGTTGTCGCTGGCCGCGGCGGGCTTGGCGACGTTGCCCTGGGTCGCGGCGACGGCCGGCGGCTTCGGCGTGACCGAAGTGGCCGGCGGCGGGGTCGCGCTGGCGACCTGGACCGGCGGTGCGGCGGTGCGGGCCGGCTCGACGGCGATGGTGTCGACCGGCTTGGGCAGGCTGACGGTGGTCGCGGTGGTGCTCGAGGCGGCGGCCGGCGTTCGCGTCGGCGGCGCGGTCTGCACCGCGGTCGCGGCCTGCACCGGCTGCGGCTGGGTCGCCGCAGTCTGCGCGCTCCTGCGCTGCTGGGCGGCGCGGCGCTGCTCTTCGGCGGCTTCGGTCGCGGCGAGTTCGGCATCGCTCATCTCGACTTCTTTGCCCGGCAGCAGGGTGTAGAAGTCGTAGTCGGTGCCGTCCTTACCGTCCTTGCCGGTCTTGTCGTCGTTGGCCTTGGCGTCGGCCGCATCGGCGTTGCGCGCCGGCTTGGCCGCCGCGTTGCTGTCCTCGGGCGCGACCGGCTCTTCATCGGCCGTGACCGCGGCCGGCTGGGCGTCGGGGTTCGGCTGCGGACGGAAGAAGCCGTCGCCGTCGGACTTGAGGTACTTGGGCGCGACCAGGATCAACACGACACCCAGCAGCAGCCCGATCACGCCCCAGGCCCAGCCCGGCAGGCTGTCGTTGCCCTGGTTGCGCTTGGCCTGAGATTTTCCGCGTCGTGCTGCCACTTACATTACCTCCGGGGCGTTCACCCCAAGTAGTTCGAGACCGTTCGCGAGCACCTGGCGCGTCGCCGCGGCCAGCACCAGGCGAGCATGGCGCTGGGCGTCGTCGTCGACCAGGAACTGGTGGTCGTTGTAATACGTCTGGAAGGTCTGCGCCAATTCGAGCAGATAACCGGCGATCTGGTGCGGCTCGAGGTCGCGGCCGGCGACCGCGACCACGTCCGGATAGCGCAGCAGGGTCACGATCAGCTCGTGCGCGGCGGCGTCGTTCAGGTCCAGCGGCTGGGCCAGGCCGTGCGCCGCGTCATAGGACAGGCCGCGCTCGGCGAGTTGGCGCATCAGGCCGCACATGCGCGCATGCGAGACCTGGACGTAATAGACCGGGTTGTCCATCGACTGCGAACGCGCCAGGTCGATGTCGAAGGTCAGCTGCGAATCGGGTTTGCGCGCGATCAGGAACCAGCGCACCGCGTCGCGGCCGGCTTCGTCGATCAGGTCGCGGAGGGTCAGGTAGCTGCCGGCGCGCTTGGAGAGCTTCACTTCCTCGCCGCCGCGCATGACCGTGACCATCTGGTGCAGCACGTACTCGGGCCAGCCTTGCGGAATGCCGGCGTCGAGCGCCTGCAGGCCGGCACGCACGCGCGCCAGCGAGCCGTGATGGTCGGCGCCGAGTTCGGTGATCGCGCGTTCGTAGCCGCGCTGCCACTTGCTCAGGTGATAGGCGACGTCCGGCACGAAATAGGTGTAGGTGCCGTCGGACTTGCGCATCACGCGGTCTTTGTCGTCGCCGAAATCGGTCGAGCGCAGCCACAAGGCGCCGCCTTCTTCGTAGGTGTGGCCGTGGGCGATCAGCTCGCGCACGGTTTCCTCGACTTTCTCCTGCTCGTACAGCGAGCTTTCGAGGAAGTACACGTCGAAGCCGACGCCATAGGCAGCCAGGTCGGCGTTCTGCTCGCGGCGCAGATAGGCCACGGCGAAACGGCGGATCGCGTCGAGATCGTCGACGTCGCCGGCACCGGTGATGCTGTGGCCGTCGACTTCGACCGTGGCGCCGTCGAGATAGGCGCGGGCGACGTCGGCGATGTAATCGCCGCGATAGCCGTCCTCGGGCCAGTCGGTGTCGCCGGGCGTGCGCCCTTGCGCGCGCGCCTGCACCGAGATCGCCAGGTTGTTGATCTGCACGCCGGCGTCGTTGTAGTAGAACTCGCGCGCGACGTTCCAGCCGTTGGCGCCGAGCACGCGCGCGATGCAGTCGCCGATCACCGCGGCGCGGCCATGGCCGACGTGCAGCGGGCCGGTCGGATTGGCCGAAACGTATTCGACGCCGGCGCGACGGCCGGCGCCGCTGGCGTTGCGGCCGTACTGCGCACCCTGGGCGAGCGCCTCGCCGAACTGGCGGCGCCAGGCCGCTTCGTCGACGTGGAAGTTGATGAAGCCCGGGCCGGCGATCTCGACCCGGCCGAGATCGGCGCTGGCGGGCAGGGCCTCGATCAGCTTCTGCGCGATCTCGCGCGGATTGCTGCGCGCCGGCTTGGCCAGCAGCATCGCGGCGTTGGTCGAGAAGTCGCCCTGGGCGCGGCTCTTGGGGCGCTCAATGACGAAATCGGGCGTGGACAGGTCGGCCGGCACGGTACCGGCTGCGCGCAATGCGTCGATGGCCTGCGCGACGAGCGCATGTAGGGTGGCTTTCACAGGGGACTTTGCGATTCGCAGGGCATTACGGAACCGCGCATTTTACCCGTATCGAACGGGCTTGCGCGGGCGATCGACGGCTTCGTCGGGCCGCGGATATTCCGGCCTGGCACGTCCAGGCGCCGTGAGTACGGGGCGGAGCGGTCGGCCCCCGGGCCATCGTCCCGACCGGGGTTCAAACCCAGCCGCGCGCGGCCATCGAGATCGGCAGACCGTCGCCGACCACGAAATGGTCGAGCAGGCGAATCTCGACCAGGGACAGGGCCTGCTTCAGGCGGGCGGTGACCGCCCGGTCGTCCTGGCTGGGCTCGGCGTTGCCGCTGGGGTGGTTGTGGCCAACGATGACCGCCGCGGCGTTGCGCTGCAGGGCGCGCCGGACCACCTCGCGCGGATGCACCTCGGCACCGTTGATGGTGCCCTGGAACATTTCCTCGAAGCCGATCACGCGGTGACGGGCGTCCAGGAACATGACTGCGAACACCTCGTGCTGCAGGCCGCGCAGGCGCTGGGCGAAGTAGCGCCCAGCCGATTCCGGGTCGGTCAGGGCGGTGCCGCGGTCGAGTTCGGCGCGCAGGCAGCGCGTGGCCAGTTCCAGCGCGGCCTTGAGGGCGCAGGCGCGGGCCGTGCCGATGCCGCGCATGCGCACCAGCTTGGCAGGCGGCTGGTCGAGCAGGTCGCGCAGGGGGCCGTGCTCGGTCAGCAGCCCGCGGGCGGTGCCGACCGCGTCCTGGCCGCGCAGGCCCGAGCCCAGGAAGATCGCCAGCAGCTCGGCGTCCGACAGCGAGCCGCTGCCGTGGGCGAGCAATTTTTCGCGCGGGCGTTCCGCGCTCGGCCATTCGTGGATTCTCATGGCTGCATCCTGTGCGGTGCCGGCCAGGGGCGGCATCGGGGGCGTGCGGGGCATCGGGTAAGCTAGACCGCCGAGAGGATGTAGGGATTCGCCGACGCGGCGTTCGTCGCGGCCGCATCACTCATCGTCTCCGAACCTGCATCGAGAACCGAACGAGCTCCGGCCCGCCCATGGCGCAAGACAAATCCCTGCCGCTGCACGACCAGCGCATCCTGCTTTGCGTCTGCGGCGGCATCGCCGCCTACAAGGCGGCCGACCTGGTGCGGCGCCTGCAAGACGCCGGCGCCCAGGTGCGCGTGGGCATGACCGAGAACGCCACCCGCTTCGTCGGTGCCGCGACCTTCCAGGCCCTGTCCGGCCATCCGGTCCGCAGCTCGCTGTGGGACGAGGCGGCCGAGCTGGCGATGGGGCATATCGAACTGGCGCGTTGGGCGCAGCGGATCCTGATCGCGCCGGCCACCGCCGACATGATCGCCAAGCTGGCCCACGGTTTCGCCGACGACCTGATCAGCACGCTGTGCCTGGCCTCGGAAGCGCCGGTCGCGATCGCCCCGGCGATGAATCACCGCATGTGGGGTCATCCCGCCACTCAGGCCAATGTCGCGACCCTGCGCGGGCGCGGCGTGGCGTTCTTCGGCCCGGGCGAGGGCCGCATGGCCGAACCCGAATCCGGCCCCGGCCGTTTGCTCGAACCGCAGGAACTGGTCGCCGCCCTCGCCGGAGCGATGGCATGAGCGGCGCCAGCCTCGCCGGCCGGCGCCTCGTCGTCAGCGCCGGCCCGACCTTCGAAGACATCGACCCGGTCCGCTTCATCGGCAACCGCAGCAGCGGCAAGATGGGCTTCGCGATCGCCGAGGCCGCGGCGCGGCGCGGCGCCCGGGTGGTGCTGGTCGCCGGCCCGGTCGCCCTGGCGACCCCGGCAGGGGTCGAGCGGATCGACGTGCGTTCGGCCCGGCAGATGCGCGAGGCGGTGATCGGGGCCTTGCCGGCCGATGCCTACGTCGGCGCCGCCGCCGTGGCCGACTACGCGCCGGCGCAGGTCGCGTCCGGCAAGATCAAGAAGAAAGACGAGCAGCTCACCCTCGAGCTGGTGCGCACGCCCGACATCCTGGCCGAGGTCGCCGCGCATCCGCAGCGCCCGACCCTGGTCGTCGGCTTCGCCGCCGAGACCCACGACGTCGAGTTCTACGCCCGCGGCAAGCTGGAAAAGAAGCGGGTCGACCTGATCGCGGCCAATCGCGTCGGCGTGGCCGGCAGCGGTTTCGAAAGCGACGACAACGCGCTCACCGTCTACTGGCGCGACGGCGCCCGCGCCCTGGGCCCGGCGCCGAAGACCCAACTCGCCGACGAACTGCTCGACCTGATCCTCGCGCGCTGGCCGGCCTAAGCCTTGCGCGCCGCGGCGGCGCCCTCCCTGTCCGGACTTCCAAATCGATGAACCACACGCTCGAACTCAAGATCCTCGACGCGCGGCATGGCCACGAATGGCCCTTGCCGAGCTATGCGACCCCGGCCAGCGCCGGCCTCGACCTGCGTGCGGCGCTCGACGAGCCGCTGATCCTGCACTCGGGCGACACCGCGCTGGTGCCGTCGGGCCTGGCCATCCATCTCGGCGACCCGACCTTGTGCGCGGTGATCCTGCCGCGGTCGGGGCTGGGCCATAAGAACGGCATCGTGCTCGGCAACGGCACCGGCCTGATCGACGCCGACTACCAGGGCCCGCTGCTGATCAGCGTGTGGAACCGGGGCCGCGAGACTTTTACGATGCAGCCGGGGGATCGGATCGCCCAGTTGGTGGTCCTGCCGATCGTGCGGGCCAGCCTGCAGGTGGTCGACGAGTTCGAAAGCAGCGCGCGCGGGGGCGGCGGTTTCGGCCATACCGGGGTGCGCTGAGCGAATAACGGGTGCCATGGCACACATCGTGCTAGACAACCACGGGAGCGACCGCGCCACGAGGCACAGTCGACGGAATGATCCGCGGCCCCGGTGCAGACTGGGGTATCGCCCGCGCAAGGCACAGACAGGGGAAAGGTTCTGGCAATGGTCGATGTGAAAATGGAAAAGCCGCAGCTGTCGCTGGCGCAAATCAAGCCCGTGCTGCTGCCGGCGGCGTTCGTCTGCCTGCTGCTGACCCTGTGGTTCGGCTGGAGCGGCATCCAGCAACATCGGGACGCCTCGCGTCGGGCCGATCTGGTCAGTGCGCGCGACAAGGCGGTCAGCGCCGCCCACGACGCCCTCGGCATCGAGCACAAGCGCCTGCGCGAGCGCATGGCGGCTCCGGAGATGCAGGCTGCGCTGCAAGCCGGCGACCTGCAGCGCGCCGCGACCCTGCTGACCCAGAGCTGGCCCGGTGCCAAGGCCGGCGCGGTGTTGCCGCCCGACCTGGCCGGCGACTACGCGCAACTGCCGAAGAGCGGCTACGGCCGGCTCGCGGCGATGGAAGCGGCGATCGTCGCCGACAAGCCGACCGCGGCGATCGTGCGCGACGGCGGCAAGCCGGTGCTGTCGCTGGCTGCGCCGGCGCGCGCCGGCGAGCAATTGGTCGGCGTGGCCTATCTGCAGTTGCCCTTGCAGCGCATCAGCGACGGCATCGAAAAGGCCGACGTCGACGGCAGCAGCTACCTGGCCCTGCGCCAGGGCGGTTTCAGCGTGATCGAACGCGGCGACACCTCGCTCGGCAACGGCGCCGAGGCGATGGCGGCCAAGATCCCCGGCAGCGACCTGCGCCTGGCCGCGGCGGTGCCGGACGTGCCCGGCGGCCCGCTGGGGCTCGGGGCACTGAGCTGCTTCATTGCCGCGGTGGTGTTCGGCCTGCTGGCGTTCGTGCTGATGCGCCTGCGTCAACGTGCCTACCGCACGGTGCCGGTCGAAGACGAAGGCCCGGTTCAGACTTTGGCTGAGACCATGTCGGTCTCTCCGCTCGAAGCGACCGATGCCAACGTGACCGAAAGCCAGAACTCCGCCGCGCCCAAGGCCGTGGCCATCGATGGCGGAATCTTCCGCGCTTACGACATCCGCGGCGTGATCGGCCAGACCCTGGACCCCGGCGTCGCCCAGATGATCGGCCACGCTATCGGCTCGGTGATGCACGACCAGGGCCTGACCGAGATCGTCGTCGGCCGCGACGGCCGCCTGTCCGGCCCGGCGATGATCGAAGGCTTGATCGCCGGCCTGCGCAAGGCCGGCCGCAACGTCGTCGACATCGGCCTGGCGCCGACCCCGCTGGTCTACTTCGGTGCCTATCACCTGCGCGCGGGTTCCTGCGTCTCGGTCACCGGCAGCCATAACCCGCCGGACTACAACGGCTTCAAGGTCGTGGTCGGCGGCGAGACCCTGTCGGGCGCGACGATCACCGACCTGTACCAGCGCATCGTCGGAGGCCGTCTGCACACCGCGGCCGAGCCCGGCACGCTGTCGCAGCGCGACATCTCCGAGGACTACGTCCAGCGCATCGCCTCCGATATCCAGATCGATCGTCCGCTCAAGGTGGTCGTCGATGCCGGCAACGGCGTCGCCGGCGACGTCGGTCCGCGCGTGCTCGCCGCGATCGGCGCCGAGGTCACGCCGCTGTACTGCGAGATCGACGGCGAGTTCCCGAACCATCACCCGGACCCGAGCGAGCCGCACAACCTGGTCGACCTGATCAAGATGGTCGAGCGCCTGAACGCCGATCTCGGCATCGCCTTCGACGGCGACGGCGACCGCCTCGGCGTGGTCACCCGCGACGGCCAGAACATCTTCCCGGACCGGCTGCTGATGCTGTTCGCGGCCGACGTGCTCGAACGCAACCCGGGCGCGATGATCATCTACGACGTCAAGTGCACCGGCCGCTTGCCGGGCCACATCCTGCGCCACGGCGGCAGCCCGCTCATGTGGAAGACCGGCCACTCGCTGATCAAGGCCAAGATGCGCGAGACCGACGCCGAACTGGCCGGCGAGATGAGCGGCCACTTCTTCTTCAAGGAGCGCTGGTACGGCTTCGACGACGGCATCTACTCGGCGGCGCGCTTGCTGGAGATCCTGTCGGCACAGCCGCAAAGCCCGAGCGACACCCTCAACGCGCTGCCCAGCGGCGTAGCCACCGCCGAGATCAAGGTCGACGCGCCCGACGGCGACCCGCACAGCTTCGTCGAGCGTTTCGTCGCCGAGGCTTCGTTCGAGGGCGCGCGTCTGTCGACCATCGACGGCCTGCGCGTGGACTTCGCCGACGGCTGGGGCCTGGTGCGCGCATCCAACACCACGCCGATCCTGGTCATGCGCTTCGACGCCGACACTCACGAGGCGCTGGTGCGGATCCAGGACGCGTTCCGCGCCCAGTTGCTGGCGCTGAAGCCGGATCTGAAGCTGCCGTTCTAAGGCGCACCGAAGCGACGCCGGCCGGACCGGCATCGCCGACAACGCACACCAAAACGCCGCGGCTTGCCGCGGCGTTTTCGTTCATGGGCGTGCTTGTATGGCTTGCTTGCCGCGACCGCTCGCTACGGCCGCCGGACCAGCCGGGCTCAGCCCTGATTGGGCCGGCGCGCCTTCATCGTGTGATAGCGCTCCAGAGCCGCGGCGAGGTCGTCGTCGGCGACGCTGCGCTCGGCCAACTGCTGCTTGAGCATCTCCTGCTGGTGCATCAGCTCTTCGTGCTGGTGACGGATGTTGTCGGCCAGGGTCTTGCTCACCGGCTTGGTGCCGAGCTCGGCTTCGCCGGCGCGGCGCAGCAGGCTCAACAGGGTCTGGCGACGGCCGTCGATGCCGAGCTGCGAGGCCTTGACGGTCTCGTCGAGCAGGATGATCCGCTCCTGGAACGAGTCGCGCAGCTCCTGCTCGGTCGCGTACGACTCGGCCATGGCGTGGTCGCGGCGCTTGCGCGCCTCTTCGGCCATGGCGGCGCTGCGGGCGGCGCGAGCGGCCTGATCGGCAAGCACGCGCTCTTCCGGGGTCAGGGCGCGATCGACCTGGCCGGTCCGCAGGCCGCTGCGTGCGCTGATCTCGGTGCGCGCGCTGTCGACGGCATGCGCGGGCAGGGCGTCGCCACAGACCTTGCGGCCGCCTTCGTTCCAGCAGTAAAGCTTCTTGGCCGGGCTTCCCGCGTCCGCTTGGGCGTTGGCCAGCGGTGCAGCGAGCGCCAGCAGCAGCGCGCTGGCCAGCAGGGTATGGAGTCGGTTCATGTCGCCCTCGTGCCGTCGAACGGTCGGCCAATCGGCTAAAGAACCAAGCAAGAGTCGGGCCATCTCGGTCTCCTCTTTCGTGCCTGCGATCACAGAGCGGGCGTCGCCGCCGCCCGCAACCGTCTCCTGCCGCCGTCCGGCGATCAGGTTTCCGCGCTACGGCCGTAGGCGCTGCGATAAGCCAGCAGGCGTTCGCGCTGTGAGGCGAACTCTGCACTCTCGCCGGTGAAGGCGAGGAGGTCGTCGAGGGTGGCGATCGCGACCACCGGCAGAGCGTGTTCGATTGCGACAGTTTCTGCCGCCGAGCGTCGGGATTGTGCGGGGGCCACGGCTTCCTGGCGGTCGAGCGCGATGACGATGCCGGCGACGCTGCCGCCGGCCTCGGCGATCAGGCCCAGCGCCTCGCGGATCGCGGTGCCGGCGGTGATGACGTCGTCGACGATCAGCACACGGCGGCCCGCCAGGGGGGCGCCGATCAGCATGCCGCCTTCGCCATGGGCCTTGGCTTCCTTGCGGTTGAAGGCCAGCGGCAGGTCGCGGCCGCGGCGTGCGTATTCGCAGCCGAGCGCGGTCGCCAGCGGAATGCCCTTGTAGGCCGGGCCGAACAACAGGTCGAACTCCAGGCCCGCGGCCTGGATCGCATCGGCATAGCAACTCGCCAACCCGGCCAATGCCGCGCCCGAGTCGAAGCGGCCGGCATTGAAGAAATAGGGACTGACCCGGCCCGACTTGAGGGTGAACTCGCCGAAGCGCAGGGCGTCGGCGTTCAGGGCGAGCTGGAGGAAGCGATGGCGATGGTCGGTCATGGCGGGGTCGGGTCGGGGGAAGAAGGAATCAGGCGCAACAGCATCAGGTGCTGCGGGCCGGCGTTGCCGCCGTGGAACAGCTCGCCGGTGTCGACGAAGCCGGCCTTGAGGTAGGCCGAGATCGCCGGGCGGTTGCGCACGTTGACGGTCAGGGCGAGCAGGCGGCGCTGCGGATGACGCAGGCGCAGGTCGTCGCGGCAGGCGGCGATGGCGCGCGTGCCGTAGCCGCGGCCTTGCTGGGTGCGGTCGATCATATAGGCGCGCAGGCCCACGCCGGGCTCGCCGAGCGAGCGCCCGGCGATGGCCTGGACGCTGAAGTCGAGCCGGTAGAAGCCGACCACGCGGTCGCCGGCCAGCACCGCCATCGCCTCGCTGTTCGGGTCGCGCCAGGTGTCGGCCAGGTTGAACGCGGTGTCGCCGACGAAGGGCAGTTGCTCGGGGGCGACCTGCAGCGCGCGCACCGCGGGCGCCAGCGCCTCGTTCACCGGCAGCACGCGCACGGCGGCCGCGGAATCGCTGAAAACGGAGGTCGCCACGGTCATGGCCGACATGATACCCGTGCCCGGCCGTTGCTATGATCGTGCGCACTTCGGATGTGGAGCGCGCATGCGCATCATCAGCTTCAACGCCAACGGTCTGCGCTCGGCCACGACCAAGGGCTTCTTCGACTGGTTCAAGACCCAGAACGCGGACGTGCTTTGCGTCCAGGAGACCAAGGCCCAGGAACACCAGTTGGCCGGGCCGGCCTTCCTGCCCGACGGCTACCGCGCCTATTTCCGCGACGCCACCACCAAGAAGGGCTACAGCGGCGTGGCGATCTACAGCCGGCGCGAGCCCGACGAGGTCCGCACGGCCCTGGGCTGGGCGCCGTTCGACGAGGAAGGCCGCTACATCGAGGCGCGTTTCGGCAACCTCAGCGTGGTCTCGTTCTACATCCCGTCCGGTTCGTCGGGCGAGCTGCGCCAGGGCTTCAAGTTCGAGGTCATGGAATGGCTGAAGCCCATTCTCGACCAATGGCTGGCGAGCGGCCGCGACTACGTCCTGTGCGGCGACTGGAACATCGTCCGCACCCGCCTGGACATCAAGAACTGGACCTCGAACCAGAAGAACTCCGGCTGCCTGCCGCCCGAGCGCGACTGGCTCAACGGCGTGTGCATGGACGAAAGCGGCTGGGTCGATGCCTACCGTAGCTTGAACGCCGAGGGCCAGGACTACACCTGGTGGAGCAACCGCGGCGCCGCGCGCGCCAACGACGTCGGTTGGCGCATCGACTACCAGTTCGCCACCCCGAGCCTGCGCGACCGGCTGCGCGGCTGCTCGATCCTGAAGGAACCGCGCTTCTCCGACCACGCGCCTTTCAGCGTCGACTATGACCTCTGAGACCGGCGCCGCGGCCNNNGCCCGCGCGCAAGGGCTGGCGGCTGGTGCTCGCCAACCTGCGCGAGCCCAAGGTCCTGGTCATGCTGTTGCTCGGGTTCAGCTCGGGCATCCCGATCTACCTGGTCGGCAACACCCTCGGCTTCTGGATGCGCGAGAACGGCATCGAGTTGTCGACCATCGGCTTCCTGTCCTGGGTCGGGCTGGCCTATTCGCTGAAATTCCTGTGGGCGCCGCTGGTCGACAAGCTCGACGCGCCGGTGCTGGGGCGCTGGCTCGGCCGGCGCCGCGGCTGGATGCTGCTATCGCAATTGGTCGTCGGCGCGGCCCTGGTCGGCATGGCCCTGGTCGAACCGCGCCAGGGCCAGTTGCTGCTCGGCGGAGTCGCTTTGAACCACTTGCTGGTGTTCGGCGCGCTGGCGCTGGTGGTGGCCTTCGCCTCGGCGACCCAGGACATCGTCATCGACGCCTGGCGCATCGAAAGCGCATCCAGCCCCGAGCAGCAGGGGCTGCTGACCTCGACCTCGACCCTGGGCTATCGCGGCGCCCTGCTGGTCACAGATTCGTTGATCCTGATCCTCGCCGCGCAGGCCGGCTGGTCGCTGTCCTACGGTGCGATGGCGGCGTTGATGGGGGTCGGCGTGCTGGCGACGCTGTCGGCGCGCGAGCCGGCCGCTTCGGTGCTCGCCGCGGCGAGCCCGCACCCGGCGCTGTTCTCCGCTCGAGGCTTGTTCGACGCCCTGGTCGGCCCGTTCGTGGCCTTCTTCCGCCAGCACGGCCAATGGGCGCTGTTGATGCTGCTGACCATCAGCCTGTACCGGCTGCCGGATTTCCTGTTCGGGCCGATGGCCAATCCGTTCTACGCCGACCTCGGCATGGCCAAGGAAACCGTCGGCGCGGTGCGTGGCTCGTTCGGCCTGGTCGCGACCATCGCCGGGGTCGCCGCGGCCGGCCTGACCGCGGTGCGCTTCGGCTTCATTCAGACCCTGCTCGCCGGCGCGGTGCTCGGCCCGGGCTCGAACCTGGCCTTCGCCTACCTGGCCCTGCACGGCAACGACCCGGGCGTGTTCACCGCGGCGATGGTGATCGACAACTTCTGCAACGGCTATGCCGGCGTGGCCCTGGTCGGCTACATGTCCAGCCTGACCAACGTCGGCTATACCGCCACCCAGTACGCCTTGCTGAGCTCGTTCTACGCCCTGCTGGGCAAGGTGTTGAAGGGCTTGTCCGGCGTCGCCGTAGAGCACCTGGCGATCGATCGCAGCCTGCTCGAGGCCTACTCGCTGTTCTTCGTCGGTACCGCGCTGGTCGGCATCCCGGCCCTGCTGCTGTGCATCGTGCTGGTGGCGCGCAAACCGCCGACGGCGGTACAAATCACGGCCTGATCGCGGCGCCTCGTATCCGCCGGCAGGCGCCGACCGTCGGTGCAGTCGAGTTCCTGAACGCGAATCCAGCAACTTCGTGTTGCTATCGATACGGCAACGATGGCACTTTGCTCGTCTGTGGCCGACATCATCCTGCACAACCTGGACGCCATCCTGGCCGACCGCATTCGCCGGGTCGCGGAGACGCGTGGCTGGAGTCTGCAGCGCACCGCGCTGCACCTGATCGAGAGCGGGCTGTTCGCGGTCGAGGCCGAGATGGTCGGGCGTTTCAGCGACACCGACGCTTCGGCGTTGCAGGAAGCGATCGCGGCGTTGGAGCACATCCCCAGCGACCCGGGGTTCTCCCTGATCGGCCGCGCGGAACCGGCCGAGCCCAAGCCGAGCGGTCCGGATTTCAGCAGCCTGGAACTGCTCGAAGAGTTCCGCATCAACACCGACTCGGCCTGAAGCCGGGTCGCGCCGACAGCGGCCGCGGTCAGGCGGAGGGGTGCACCGTACCGAGTACGCGCGGACCGCGCGCGCCGGTGACGCTGGGCAGGTTGCCCGGCAGTCCGCTCAAGGTTTGCCGCGCCAGCCAGGCGAAGCCCATCGCCTCGACGAAGTCCGGGTCCAGGCCGTAAGGCACGGTCGACTCGACCGCGACCCCGGGCAGATGCGCGGCGATCCGCTCGAGCAGGGCGCTATTGCGCACGCCGCCTCCGCAGGCCAGCACCCGCTTCGTCGCCGGCTGGTGCGCGCGCAAGGCATCGGCGGTGGTGATCGCGCTGAGTTCCAGCAGGGTCGCCTGCACGTCCTGTGGCGCCTCCGCGCCGCTCAGGCGGGCCTCGACCCAGGCCAGGTGGAATTGCTCGCGTCCGGTGCTCTTCGGCGGCGGTAGGGCGAACCAGGGCTCGTCGAGCAGGCGCGCAAGCAGGTCCGCATCGACCGTGCCGCGCGCGGCGAAGGCGCCGTCGGCGTCGAACGCCGTGCCCAGGTGGCGCAGCGCCCAGGCGTCCATCAGGCAATTGGCCGGCCCGGTGTCGAAACCGCGCACGTCGCCGTGCGCCGGCAACAGGGTGAAGTTGGCGATTCCGCCGAGATTGAGCGCGGCCCGGTCCTCGGCGTCGGAATGCAGCAGGGCAGCGTGGAAGGCCGGCATCAGCGGCGCGCCGTGGCCGCCGGCGGCGACATCGCGGCGGCGGAAATCGGCCACCGTGGCGATGCCGCTGCGTTCGGCGATGACCGCGCCGTCGCCGATCTGCCAGGTGAAAGGGTGGCGGCCGTCGTAGCCGGCGCCGGCCGGGCGATGACGCACGGTCTGGCCGTGCGAGCCGATCGCGGCGACCTCGGATACGGCCACGTCGGCCTCGCCGATCAGGCTCAGCGCCGCGTCGGCGAAGGCTTCGGCGACTTGCACGTCGAGCGTGCCCAGTTCTTCCAGCGAACGCGCGTCGCCGCCCTGGCCGAGCGCGACCAGGCGCTCGCGCAGCGCCTCCTGCCAGGGGTAGGTGCGGCCGAGCACCAGTTCGCAGCGGGTCGGCGCGGCGCCGTCCGCGAAGCGCACCAGCGCGGCGTCGATGCCGTCGGCGCTGGTCCCGGAGATCAGTCCAAGATAAAGGCCTGAAACAGGCGTAGCGGTGCCAACAGCAGCCGGTACCGAAGAGTTCTCAACCACGACGGAGCTCCAAAAGGCCTGAAAGGGGCGTAGCGACGCCAGCGGCAGCCGGGACCATGGTGAAGATTCCTGTGAGGGAGACGACGCGAGTGGCCGCCGGGACCGAAGAATTCTCAATCACGACGAGGGCTCCCAAGGCCTGAAGTAGCCGAATTCCCAATCACGACGAGTTTCCTATGCGGTATAGCGCCCCACGGTAACGCCTCCCGCCCTTGCATGGCATCCATGACGCCATCCCCAAAAAGCACAAAGGCCTCCGAAGAGGCCTTTCGCTTGCCGCGGCCCGATCAGGCCTTGGTCGTCTTCTTCTTCGCGTTCGCCTTGGCCGGCGTCGCGGCCGGAGCGGGGCCCGCATCGGCGTAGATGATGTTCTCGACCTGGCGGATCCGCGCCAGAGCCACGCCGGTCTGGGTGCGGAACTGGGCCAGCGCCATGCCGCTCAGCGGCTCCGGCGGCGGCATCGTCACCGACAGCGGGTTGCGGTGCACGCCGTTGATGCGGAATTCGTAGTGCAGGTGCGGGCCGGTCGCCAGGCCGGAGCTGCCGACATAGCCGATCACCGTGCCCTGGCCGACGTGCTGGCCGGGCCGGATGCGGCCGAAGTTCGACATGTGCCCGTACAGCGTGGTGTAGCCGCGGCCGTGGTCGAGGATCACCGCGCGGCCGTAACCGCCCTTCCAGCCGACGAACTGCACGCGCGCGTCGCCCGCGGCCATGATCGGCGTGCCGGTGCCCGCGCCGTAATCGACGCCGGTGTGCATGCGGATGCGGCCCAGCACCGGATGGCGGCGCGAACCGAAGCCCGAGGTCAGGCGCGCATACGGAATCGGCATGCGGATGAAGCTCTTCTTGAGCGGGCGGCCGTCGCCGGTGAAGTACTCGGCCTTGCCGCCGCGCTCGAAGCGGAAGCCCGTATGCAGGCGGCCTTCGCTGGTGAAGGTCGCCGCAAGCACCGGACCGGTGCTGAGCAGTTCGCCTTCGCGCCAGGTCTGTTCGACCACGACGCTGAAACGGTCTTCGGCGCCTACGTCTTCGTTGAAGTCGATGTCGTACTTGAAGATGTCGTCGGTCAGCGTATTGATGTTGGCCGGCGTCAGCCCGACCTTGCGCGCCGAGCGGAACAACGACTTGCCGACCTTGCCGCTAAGGACCACGGTGCGGCTCTCGGTCGGTCGGGTGATGATCTTCTGGGTGATCTTGTCGCCGGCGAGGCTCAGCTCGATGCGGTGACTGTCGTCGCGGTCGTAGCGGAAGGTGCGCAGGCTGCCGTTGACCGGCATGTCGAACCCGAGCTCGGTGCCGGGCTTCATGCGCTTCAGGGCTTCCTTGGCGCCGGGCTGTTCGAGGATCTTGTGCATCGTCGAGGCCGGGATGTCCAGGTCCTTGAACACCGAGCCCAGGGTCTCGCCGCGATTGATCCGCACCAACTGCCAGCTGTCGCCGTGTTCGCCGCGTACGCGGGCGATCGGCAGCGGCGGCAGGGCCAAGGCCAGGGATTGGCGCGGCTCGTGCACGCGCACCGAGGCGGTCGACTGGCTGAAGCCCGGCACGATGGCTGCGACCATCATGCCCAGGGTCGCGAACAGACCGGCCTGCACCCACTGGCGGCCCGACCAGCGACCGTTGAATCCATCGGAAAGATGACGCGCCAACACAGGGCGGCGCAAGGCGGCTTCACGCAGTGCTTTCAGTCGTTCGCGGCGTTGCGCGCCTACACTGGAAGCCTGCTCGGGTACTGTCATTGGATGAATCCCTCGCGTGAGGTGTGAAGGCCGCGTAGCGGCGTTACCATAGTCACACGAGTAGTACGCGTCAAACCCTTGAGCTGAATGGGGTTTTTGTCTCCAGCCGGCCCAGTTTCGTTTAACTCCCAATTAACCTGAATCCGTGACCGCGTTCGCACTCCGGGGCGTGGCCGCCGAGCGAGTCCCCACGTGTCCTCATCCGTACAAGAAGCCCTCGACCTGATCGCCCGCGGCGCCGACGAAATCCTCAAGCGTGAGGAGCTCGAAGCCCGCCTCACCGCATCCATGAAGGCCGGGGGCCGCCCGCTGCGGATCAAGGCCGGGTTCGACCCGACCGCGCCCGACCTGCACATCGGCCACACCGTGCTGCTCAACAAGATGCGGCAGTTCCAGGACCTGGGCCATCAGGTGATCTTCCTGATCGGCGACTTCACCGGAATGATCGGCGACCCGACCGGCAAGAACGTCACCCGCAAGCCGCTGACCCGCGAAGACGTGCTCGCCAACGCCCAGACCTATGCCGACCAGGTGTTCAAGGTGCTGGACAAGGAGCGCACCGAGGTCCGCTTCAATTCCGAATGGTTCGGCCAGATGAGTTCGGCCGACATGATCAAGCTCGCCGCCCAGCACACGGTCGCGCGCATGCTCGAACGCGACGATTTCGCCAAGCGTTACGCCGCCCAGCAGCCGATCGCGATCCACGAATTCCTGTATCCGCTGGTGCAGGGCTACGACTCGGTGGCGCTGCAGTGCGACGTCGAACTCGGCGGCACCGACCAGAAATTCAATCTGTTGATGGGGCGCGGCCTGCAGGAGCACCACGGCCAGCCGGCCCAGATCGTCCTGACCATGCCGCTGCTGGAGGGCCTGGACGGCGTCAACAAGATGTCCAAGTCGCTCGGCAACTACATAGGCATCAACGAGCCGGCCATCGACATCGTCACCAAGACGATGAAGATCGACGACGTGCTGATGTGGCGCTGGATCGACCTGCTGAGCTTCGAGATCGGCATCGCCGAGGCGGCCCGTCTTAAAGACGAGATCGCCGCGGGCCAGCTCAACCCGCGCGACCTCAAGATGCGCCTGGCGCGCGAACTGGCCGCCCGCTTCCATGGGGCTCAGGCCGCCGAGCAGGCCATGGCGGGCTGGAATGCCGCAGTGCGCGGCGAGGGCGATATCGCCTCCCTGCCGCTGACCGACGTCGGCGTGCCGGCCGAGGGGCTGCGTATTGCCGCCTTGCTGGTGGCCGCCGGGTTGATGCCGAGCAATGCCGAAGGCAACCGCAAGCTCAAGGAGCGGGCGGTGAAGGTCGACGGCAACGTCATAGAAGACCCGCAGCAGGTATTCACCCCTGGGTTCGAGGGCGTGCTTGCCGTGGGCAAGCGCAATTTCGCCCGGGTTCGCCTGGTCGCCGCATGAGCAGAGGGGCGGCTGGCTGCATTGCGACGCTTGCGGATGCCGGCGCCGCCGATGAGCCCCGGGCCTGCGATACGCCACTCAAGCGGCGAGGTGCATCCCTCTAGCGGTGTTCTTCTCCCTCTCCCGCCTGCGGGAGAGGGGCGGGGTGAGGGCCGACCCAGGTCGCAAACCACGCGTTAAGCCCGTCGCATAAGGCTTTCCACCGCGGCCGCGAAATTCCCTGTTCATTTTTTTCGAAATCGCTTCCCAAGCCCTGTTCATGTATGCATAATGCGCGGCCCCGCTGACCGGATGTATCGATTGGCGGGGGCGCGCAGAAAGGGCGGTTTCGACAGGTGTTGACGGTCTGAAACATTGCTGTAAGATGCGCGGCCCGCTGACCGGTTTGTAAGGTTGGCGGGGCGCAGAAAACGGCGGTTTCGATAAGTGTTGACGAGTCGAAAACATGCTGTAAGATGCGCGGCCCGGTGAGACGGAAGCTTCGGAAAAACGAAGCGGACGGCGAGTCGGGAAGCAGCAAGAAGTTTCGCGGACAGGTGTTGACGTTCACGAAAACTGCTGTATAGTGTGCGGCTCGCTCGGGCACTTCGGTGACGAGCACGAAACAAGGCGCTGAGGCCGGTTTCGACGATCTTTGACAGTGTGCGCAGGTGACTTGTGCGGGCGTCTGGCGGGTGGATGATTGTCCATCTTGCAGACGTTCGTAACAGAGTCCAAATGATTGAAGAAAGCATGCAAATGCGAGTAATTGAGTAATGAGGGCCTGGGGCGAAGTCTGCACTCAAAGCATTGATGAAAGCCGCAAGGCTGGAATCGAAACATTTAAGTGAAGAGTTTGATCCTGGCTCAGAGTGAACGCTGGCGGCAGGCCTAACACATGCAAGTCGAACGGCAGCACAGAGGAGCTTGCTCCTTGGGTGGCGAGTGGCGGACGGGTGAGGAATACGTCGGAATCTGCCTATTTGTGGGGGATAACGTAGGGAAACTTACGCTAATACCGCATACGACCTACGGGTGAAAGCGGAGGACCTTCGGGCTTCGCGCAGATAGATGAGCCGACGTCGGATTAGCTAGTTGGCGGGGTAAAGGCCCACCAAGGCGACGATCCGTAGCTGGTCTGAGAGGATGATCAGCCACACTGGAACTGAGACACGGTCCAGACTCCTACGGGAGGCAGCAGTGGGGAATATTGGACAATGGGCGCAAGCCTGATCCAGCCATGCCGCGTGTGTGAAGAAGGCCTTCGGGTTGTAAAGCACTTTTGTCCGGAAAGAAAAGCTTCGGGTTAATACCCCGAGGTCATGACGGTACCGGAAGAATAAGCACCGGCTAACTTCGTGCCAGCAGCCGCGGTAATACGAAGGGTGCAAGCGTTACTCGGAATTACTGGGCGTAAAGCGTGCGTAGGTGGTTTGTTAAGTCTGATGTGAAAGCCCTGGGCTCAACCTGGGAATGGCATTGGAAACTGGCTTACTAGAGTGCGGTAGAGGGTAGTGGAATTCCCGGTGTAGCAGTGAAATGCGTAGATATCGGGAGGAACATCTGTGGCGAAGGCGACTACCTGGACCAGCACTGACACTGAGGCACGAAAGCGTGGGGAGCAAACAGGATTAGATACCCTGGTAGTCCACGCCCTAAACGATGCGAACTGGATGTTGGGAGCAACTTGGCTCTCAGTATCGAAGCTAACGCGTTAAGTTCGCCGCCTGGGAAGTACGGTCGCAAGACTGAAACTCAAAGGAATTGACGGGGGCCCGCACAAGCGGTGGAGTATGTGGTTTAATTCGATGCAACGCGAAGAACCTTACCTGGTCTTGACATCCACGGAACTTTCCAGAGATGGATTGGTGCCTTCGGGAACCGTGAGACAGGTGCTGCATGGCTGTCGTCAGCTCGTGTCGTGAGATGTTGGGTTAAGTCCCGCAACGAGCGCAACCCTTGTCCTTAGTTGCCAGCACGTAATGGTGGGAACTCTAAGGAGACCGCCGGTGACAAACCGGAGGAAGGTGGGGATGACGTCAAGTCATCATGGCCCTTACGACCAGGGCTACACACGTACTACAATGGTAGGGACAGAGGGCTGCAAACCCGCGAGGGCAAGCCAATCCCAGAAACCCTATCTCAGTCCGGATCGGAGTCTGCAACTCGACTCCGTGAAGTCGGAATCGCTAGTAATCGCAGATCAGCATTGCTGCGGTGAATACGTTCCCGGGCCTTGTACACACCGCCCGTCACACCATGGGAGTTTGTTGCACCAGAAGCAGGTAGCTTAACCTTCGGGAGGGCGCTTGCCACGGTGTGGCCGATGACTGGGGTGAAGTCGTAACAAGGTAGCCGTATCGGAAGGTGCGGCTGGATCACCTCCTTTAGAGACAAAAAGACAGTTAATTGCCTGTCCAGACGTCCGCACAAGTGACCTGCATTTCAGAGTTCCCGATCGCCTTGGGGTGATCGAGGAGTCGTCCCGTTTCGATGGGGCTTTAGCTCAGCTGGGAGAGCACCTGCTTTGCAAGCAGGGGGTCGTCGGTTCGATCCCGACAAGCTCCACCACCTAGCCAGTAAGTAGTCCTTAGGGACGAATTGGGTCTGTAGCTCAGGTGGTTAGAGCGCACCCCTGATAAGGGTGAGGCCGGTGGTTCGAGTCCTCCCAGACCCACCACCCTGGCGAAAGCTGGAGCGAGACAAAACTCTGAACTGCGCACACATAAAGATTTGAAACTTCGAAGGCGCTGAAGCCTTTGAAGTGTTCTTTGAAAAACTGGAATGTAGCGAGCGTTTTGAGACGGAATGTCCAAACGTGTCGTGAGGCTAAGGCGGGGCCCAAGAGGCCCTAACATTTGAAGTTGTTGATTTGTTCGTAAATCAATAATCCTGAGGCAACTTGGGGTTATATGGTCAAGCGAATAAGCGCACACGGTGGATGCCTTGGCGGTCAGAGGCGATGAAGGACGTGACAGCCTGCGAAAAGCGCGGGGGAGCTGGCAATAAGCATTGATCCCGCGATGTCCGAATGGGGAAACCCACCTAGCAATAGGTATCCTGCAGTGAATACATAGCTGCTGGAAGCGAACCCGGAGAACTGAAATATCTAAGTACCCGGAGGAAAAGAAATCAACCGAGATTCCCTAAGTAGTGACGAGCGAACGGGGACTAGCCCTTAAGTTGCATCAGCTTCAGCAAAACGAGTTGGAAAGCTCGGCCATAGAAGGTGACAGCCCTGTATGCGAAGGGGCTGATGCGATGAAATCGAGTAGGGCGGGGCACGAGAAACCCTGTCTGAACATGGGGGGACCATCCTCCAAGGCTAAATACTCCTGACCGACCGATAGTGAACCAGTACCGTGAGGGAAAGGCGAAAAGAACCCTGGTGAAGGGAGTGAAATAGACCCTGAAACCGTGTGCGTACAAGCAGTAGGAGCTCCGCAAGGAGTGACTGCGTACCTTTTGTATAATGGGTCAGCGACTTACTGTTCGTGGCAAGCTTAACCGTATAGGGGAGGCGAAGGGAAACCGAGTCTGATAAGGGCGCATAGTCGCGGGCAGTAGACCCGAAACCGGGTGATCTAGTCATGCCCAGGGTGAAGGTTGAGTAACATCAACTGGAGGCCCGAACCCACTCCCGTTGCAAAGGTAGGGGATGAGGTGTGATTAGGAGTGAAAAGCTAATCGAACCCGGAGATAGCTGGTTCTCCTCGAAAGCTATTTAGGTAGCGCCTCGGACGAATACTACTGGGGGTAGAGCACTGTTATGGCTAGGGGGTCATTGCGACTTACCAAACCATGGCAAACTCCGAATACCAGTACGTACTATCCGGGAGACACACGGCGGGTGCTAACGTCCGTCGTGAAAAGGGAAACAACCCAGACCCACAGCTAAGGTCCCAAATTTATCGCTAAGTGGTGAACGATGTGGAAAGGCACAGACAGCCAGGAGGTTGGCTTAGAAGCAGCCACCCTTTAAAGAAAGCGTAATAGCTCACTGGTCGAGTCGGTCTGCGCGGAAGATTTAACGGGGCTAAGCGATAAACCGAAGCTTGGGGTGCATCACTTTGTGATGCGCGGTAGAGGAGCGTTCCGTAAGCCGTTGAAGGTGGATTGAGAAGTCCGCTGGAGGTATCGGAAGTGCGAATGCTGACATGAGTAACGATAATGCGGGTGAAAAGCCCGCACGCCGAAAGCCCAAGGTTTCCTTGCGCAACGTTAATCGACGCAGGGTGAGTCGGCCCCTAAGGCGAGGCAGAAATGCGTAGTCGATGGGAAGCAGGTTAATATTCCTGCACCTCGCGTAAGTGCGATGGAGGGACGGAGAAGGTTAAGCAGGCCAGGCGTTGGTTGTCCTGGTGAGAGAGTTGAGGCGGTCCCCTTAGGCAAATCCGGGGGGGCAACGTTGAGACTAAGGACCGGTCCTTTTGGACTAGGCTGCTGATATCACGCTTCCAGGAAAAGCTCCTAAGCTTCAGCTTACGCAGACCGTACCGTAAACCGACACAGGTGGGCAGGATGAGAATTCTAAGGCGCTTGAGAGAACTCGGGTGAAGGAACTAGGCAAAATAGCACCGTAACTTCGGGAGAAGGTGCGCCCTTTCTGGTGAATAGCTGGGAGGGGCCGCAGTGACCAGGCCGCTGCGACTGTTTATCAAAAACACAGCACTCTGCAAACACGAAAGTGGACGTATAGGGTGTGACGCCTGCCCGGTGCTGGAAGGTTAATTGATGGGGTCAGCCGCAAGGCGAAGCTCTTGATCGAAGCCCCAGTAAACGGCGGCCGTAACTATAACGGTCCTAAGGTAGCGAAATTCCTTGTCGGGTAAGTTCCGACCTGCACGAATGGCGTAACGACAGCGGCGCTGTCTCCACCCGAGACTCAGTGAAATTGAAATCGCTGTGAAGATGCAGCGTTCCCGCGGCAAGACGGAAAGACCCCGTGAACCTTTACTATAGCTTTACACTGAACGTTGAGTTCGTCTGTGTAGGATAGGTGGGAGGCTATGAAACCATGGCGCTAGCTGTGGTGGAGCCATCCTTGAAATACCACCCTGTCGTGCTTGACGTTCTAACCTAGGCCCGTAATCCGGGTCGGGGACCGTGTATGGTGGGTAGTTTGACTGGGGCGGTCTCCTCCCAAAGTGTAACGGAGGAGCACGAAGGTACGCTCAGCGCGGTCGGACATCGCGCACTGTGTGCAAAGGCATAAGCGTGCTTGACTGCAAGATCGACGGATCAAGCAGGTACGAAAGTAGGTCTTAGTGATCCGGTGGTTCTGTATGGAAGGGCCATCGCTCAACGGATAAAAGGTACTCCGGGGATAACAGGCTGATACCGCCCAAGAGTTCATATCGACGGCGGTGTTTGGCACCTCGATGTCGGCTCATCACATCCTGGGGCTGTAGTCGGTCCCAAGGGTATGGCTGTTCGCCATTTAAAGTGGTACGCGAGCTGGGTTCAGAACGTCGTGAGACAGTTCGGTCCCTATCTGTCGTGGGCGTTGGAGATTTGAGAGGGGCTGCTCCTAGTACGAGAGGACCGGAGTGGACGAACCTCTGGTGTTCCGGTTGTCACGCCAGTGGCACTGCCGGGTAGCTATGTTCGGAAGCGATAACCGCTGAAAGCATCTAAGCGGGAAGCGCGCCTCAAGATGAGATCTCCCGGGACTTTAAGTCCCCTAAAGGAACCATCAAGACTAGGTGGTTGATAGGCAGGGTGTGTAAGTGCGGCAACGCATTGAGCTAACCTGTACTAATGATCCGTGTGGCTTGACCATATAACCTCAAGTTGCCTTGGCTTCATTGACACGTTCAAGACGTTTCTTCCAAATACTGTTCGCTACATTCCAACTTATTCGCCGATGACGGAGTCCATCCCGTCTGAAGCAACCCAACGAGAGCGTGTGCGCTACTTCAATACACCGAAGCCTGCGACCCTCCACCCTCTCCCTGGTGATAATAGCTGTGTGGAACCACCCGATCCCATCCCGAACTCGGAAGTGAAACGCACATGCGCCGATGGTAGTGTGGCCTAAGCCATGCAAGAGTAGGTCATCGCCAGGGGCTTTACCCTAAAACGCCGCAACCATCAGGTTGCGGCGTTTTTCTTTGTGCGCGTTTTAGCGACTTCATACCCTGCACTTAATCCCAGGCCATTAACTCCAGCGCCTGTTTCGATTCCGGACCTTAATCGCCGCCGCCGCCTCCGTAGGAGCGACGTCCGTCGCGACCCCGAGACCCGCCGAAACAACAACGCCGACACCGTCCATCCAAGCGGCGTCCTGTCGCAGGGTAGGAGCGGCGCGGGCCGCGACCACGTCCTGCCGGCCTATGGCGTTCCCTTGAAGCAAGTGCAGAGCTTCCGCCCGCTAACG
>NZ_JBQEOE010000030.1:0-55877 GCF_052045105.1 Lysobacter sp. 22409
TTCGATAGGACATCCTTGTCCTATCGAAAAACGGCGCACGTCCTGTGCGCCGCCCTCCGGGTCTACGGTTGCATCGCGAGCTCATCGTTGCGCCAAGCTTTCACGGCAATAGCAACAGCAATAGCGCCGCGGTTGAGAGATGGAAGCCTATCTCGGTCGACGATGGTCGCTAAACGATCATCGTCACGGTCGCGGCTTGCGTCGCTCCTACCCTGAAGCAGCGTAGGCGTTGCTGTTGCTGTGCGTCGTCTCGCACTAGCGAAGGCAACAGCAGACCCGGAGGGCGGCCTGCAGGGATGCAGGCCGTTTTTCATCGGGACAGGGATGTCCCGTATGAAAAATCCCTGCGTCGGCATCGCTCGTGCGGGCTGGTGATTCAAAGAAAAGCATTTTTCTTTGGTTACCTTTCTTTTGTTGCTTATGACAAAAGAAAGTAACCCGCCGCTTTAGTGGCGGAAGCTTTTAGCGTTTGATCTTGATCTAACTGAGCGATACGCCGCAAGAGCGTCGCAGCGCGGTCGCGGCTCGCGCCGCTCCTACCCCTACGAAAGTTTGTCGCTTCTATGGGCGTCATCGGCGTTGCGATGGCTGCGCGTCCAGCGGTCGCGACTCACGTCGCTCCTACATGAACCCTACCGAAGCGACGAAGCAAGGACGTGCCCCAAGCCGCCCAGCGCAACCCTCACCCTTGATCGAACAAATGCTGCAACACCGCCTCGCCATAGCGATCCAACTTGCTGGCCCCGATCCCGGGAATACGCGCCAATTCGTCGAGATCGTCCGGCGCATGCTCGGCGATCGCGCGCAAGGTGCTGTCGTGGAAGATCACATAGGCCGGGACGTTCTGCTCGCGCGCCGTTGTCGAACGCCACTCGCGCAGGGCGTTGAAACGCACCAGCGATTCCGGGTCGAGGTCGATCATCGGCGCCGCGCTCGCACCGCCGCGGGACTTGCGCGCGCCGCCTGCGGCCTTCGGTGCCTCGGTGCGGAAGCGCAGGCTGCGTTCGCCGCGCAGCACCGGGCCGCTGTCGGCGGTCAGGCGCAGGGCGCCATGGCGCTCGATGTCGGCTTCGAGCAGCCCGCCGGCCACCAACTGGCGGAATACGCTGCTCCATTGCTTGGCGTCGAGGTCGCTGCCGATGCCGAAGGTGCTGAGCTGTTCGTGATTGAAGCGGGTGATCTTCTCGGTCTGCGCGCCGCGCAATACGTCGATGACGTGGCCGGCGCCGAAGCGTTGGCCGGTGCGGTAGACGCAGGACAGCGCCTTGCGTGCGGCCTCGGTGCCGTCCCAGCTTTGCGGCGGCTCCAGGCAGTTGTCGCAATTGCCGCAGCCGCCCGGGTGCGGTTCGCCGAACCACCCCAGCAGGCTCTTGCGCCGGCATTCGGTGGATTCGCAGAACCCCAGCAGGGAGTCGAGTTTGCGCAGTTCCAGTCGCTTGCGTTCTTCGCCGGCCTCGCCTTGCTGGATCAGCTGGCGCAGGTTGACCACATCGCCGAGGCCGTAGCACAGCCAGGCCTCGGCCGGTTCGCCGTCGCGGCCGGCGCGGCCGGTTTCCTGGTAATACCCCTCGATCGACTTGGGCAGGTCGACGTGGGCGACGAAACGCACGTCGGGTTTGTCGATGCCCATGCCGAAGGCGATGGTGGCGACCATGACCACGCCGTCTTCCTGCAGGAAACGGCGCTGGTTGCCGGCGCGCAGCGAGGCGTCCATGCCGGCGTGGTAGGGCAGGGCGCGGATGCCGGCGGCGACCAGTTGCTCGGCGATCGATTCCACGCGCTTGCGCGAGAAGGCGTAGACGATGCCGCTGTCGCCGCGATGCGCGCTGAGGAAATCGAGCAGCTGGCGGGTGCCGTTGTCTTTGTGGACGACGCGGTAGCGCAGGTTCGGCCGGTCGAAGGAACTGACGAAGCGGCGCGCGTCTTCCAGGTTCAGGCGTTCGGCGATCTCGCGCTGGGTCGGCGCGTCGGCGGTCGCGGTCAGGGCGATGCGCGGGATGTCCGGCCAACGCTCGTGAAGGATGGTCAGTTCGCGGTATTCGGGGCGGAAGTCGTGGCCCCATTGCGATACGCAGTGGGCCTCGTCGATCGCGAACAGCGAGATGCGCGCGCGGTCGATCAGCGACAGGCAACGCGGGCTCAGCAGGCGCTCGGGAGCGACGTACAGCAGGTCGAGTTCGCCGTCGAGCAACTGCCGCTCGACCGCCGCGGCTTCGGCGGCGTCGAGGGTGGAGTTGAGGTAGGCCGCGCGCACGCCGAGCTGGCGCATCGCCTCGACCTGGTCCTGCATCAGTGCGATCAGCGGCGAAATGACCAGGCCGCAGCCATCGCGCAGCAAGGACGGGATCTGATAGCACAGCGACTTGCCGCCGCCGGTCGGCATCAGCACCAGGGCGTCGCCGCCGTCGATCACGTGTTGGACGATTTGGGCTTGTTCGCCGCGGAACGCGGTATGGCCGAAAACGCGATGGAGGAGTTCGAGTGCGGGCTGCTGCATGCGCCTAGTCTAGCGGCGCGGCGTCGCAGACGGTCGCGACGAGGCCGCGAGCGCCGCTGAAACGCGGTCGCCGTCGTGGCGCGCCAGGGCCGCGGCTCAGCGCGAGCGCCGCTTGATGTGCCAGACGTTGCAGATCTTGTCGTTACGGACCTGATAAATCGTCAACCCGTCGACGGTCTTGCCGTCGGCGGTGCCGGTGACGCGTTCGCGCGCCACCACCATGTCGTCCAGCGATTGCAGACCCAGGATCTCGACCCGCGGATGCGGGCGCTTGGCGAAGGCGGCGCGGTAATAGCGCGAACGCGCCTGCGGCGTGGCCTCGGCGATGAGGGGCTGGCCGGGCAGGGGTTCGTCGTCGCCGCGGCGCCAGGCGCCGGCATCGGCGGTGGCCTGGGCCAGGAAAGCCTCGGCGTCGGCGTCGTTCCAGGCCTGGACGTAGCGGCGGACCACGACTTCCTGGGCGTCGTCGGCGGCGACGATGGCGGCGACGGCGGCGCCCGCCGATAGCGCCGACAGTGCGATCAGCAGGATTGGCATCCGCTTCATGGCCGCGCCCCGGCGGCGGCCGAGACGACCGCATCGGCGGGGCGGGCGATTTTCTGCAGAGGCCACAGGTCGAGGACGCGACCGTCGCGGACGCGCAGGATCGCCAACATCTCGTAGGTCTCACCGGCGGCGGCCGAGGTGCCGCGGGTGCGGATGCGCTCGTGGGTCACGACCAGGTCGCCGACGGCGAAGGCATCGAGCAGGTCGACTTGCACCGAGGGGCCGTCCGCATAAAGCGCCCGATAGGTCTTGGCGCGGCTGGCCTCGTCGACGACGGCGCGCGAGGGCAGGTCGGCCAGTTGGTGCGGGTCTTCGGCGCGGCGGAAGTGGCGGGCATCGGCGGCGAACAGGGCGAGGAAGCGTTCGGCGTCGGCGCGGTTGTTGGCCTCGACCAGCGCACGCGCGGTGGCCACGGCGCCGGCAGCCTGCGGCCGGTTGTCGGCGGTTTCCTTGCCGACGTGCCACAGGTCTTCGATCAGGCCGTCGCGGACCCGGTACACCACCATCAGGACCTGCGGCTCGGCGCGCTTGGGGTCGGCGATGTGGACCCGGGATACCACCAGTTCGCCGAGCGCGACCGTGCGGGTCTGCTCGATATGCGGGGTGTCGGGTTGCGCCATGGCCTTGGCGAAATGCGCGCGCAGGCGCTCGGCGCCGTACATCTGTTCCAGGCGCCTGCCGACCAGGGCGTGCGGGTCGGCGGGCAGGCCGAAGATCTGCGCCTGCGGGGCGTACAGGGCGAGAAAGGCTTCCAGGTCGTTGCGGTTGAGCGCGTCGAAGTCGGCGGCGACGACGGCGGCCGGGTCGGCCGCGGAGCCGGCCCCGGCCTCGGCCGGGATAAGGCCCATCAGAGCCAGCGAAAGCACGAGCGTGAATCGACGTTGCATGGCGGTGCTCCGGAGAGAGAGGCGAGACCTGTTTGCCCAAGCTCGGCTTTTGGCAGATAGTCCTGCCGCGGGCGGTGGCGACCGGTCCGGGCGCTGCCCGGCGTGGGTTTCGGACTAGGCTAGGAGCGGGTGGGGCGGCCGACAACGCGAAAATCGCGCCAGATACATAAGGTCAGATTATGGATATATCGACATTGCCGCCGCTCAGCGCGATCCGCGCCTTCGAGGCCGCCGCGCGCCTGCAGAGCTTCACCCGCGCCGCCGAGGAGCTGGACATGACCCAGGCTGCGGTCAGTTACCAGATCAAGCGCCTGGAACAGCGGCTGGGCCTGGTGTTGTTCCAGCGCTTGCCGCGCAAGGTGGTGCTGACCCGGGCCGGCGAGCGGTTGGCGCCGACGGTGCTCGACAGCTTCCAGGCGCTGCGTTCGGCCTTCGCCCAAAGCCAGGCGCGCTCCGAAGCCGAACTGGCGATCACCTCGCTGCCGACCATCGGCGCCAATTGGCTGGTGCCGCGCCTGGGCGGGTTTCAGCTGGCGCATCCGCGGTTGGCGGTGCGCCTGGACACCGGCGTGCCCCTGGTCGACCTGGCCCAGGGCGAGTTCGACGTCGGCATCCGCAACGGCCGCGGCGAATGGTCAGGATTAAGCGCGCATTTCCTGTTGCCGGGTCTGTTCACGCCGCTGTGCAGCCCGGACCTGATCGAAAGCGGCGCGCTGCGGACGCCGGCGGATCTGTTGACCCTGCCGCGGATCGGTCGCGAACGCTGGTGGCGCAGTTGGTTGGAAGCAGCGGGCGTCGGCGATGCCGATCTGTCGGCCCGGCCCGGGGTCGAACTGGGGGTCGAGCAATACGAAGTGACCGCGGCGATCGCCGGGCACGGCGTGGCGATCACCTCGCCGCTGTTCTTCCGCAGCGAACTCGCCTCGGGGCGGTTGGTGCAGCCGTTCGAACTGGTGCTGCGCGACGAGCGCGACTACTGGCTGGCCTATCCCGAGGTGCGCCGCGGCAGCGCCAAGATCCGCGCCTTCCGCGACTGGTTGCTGGCGCAGGCGCAGGCCGACGCGCTGGGCTGGGACGGCGGCGGGCGGCGGTGAGAACCGGCGCTAAGGTCGACGCCAGGTAATGAAAAACCCCTCTCCCGCGGGGCGGAAGAGGGGTTTGGTACAGCGCGGCGGGCCGGCACGGACGCTCCGCGCCGGCCTGCCTTCAACGGTTTACTGCAGCAGCGAACGCAGCATCCACGCATACTTCTCGTGGGTCTGCAGACGCTGGGTCAGCAGGTCTTCGGTCGGCGCGTCGTCGACGTCGTCGGCCTGGTCGAGTACCTTGCGCGCGGTGCGGCAGACCGCTTCGTTGCCGACCACGAGCTGGCGGACCATCTCGCGCCAGTCGGCGCTGTCGGTCAGGCCCGGCTCTTCGGTGATCGAGGACAGCTTGACGAATTCGGCGTAGGAACCCGGTGCGTTGAAGCCCAGCGCGCGGATGCGCTCGGCGATGTCGTCCAGCGCGGTCCACTGCTCGGTGTACTGGGTTTCGAACATGACGTGCAGGGCGTTGAACATCGGGCCCGTCACGTTCCAATGGAAGTTGTGGGTCTTCAGGTACAGGGTGTAGCTGTCGGCCAGGAAGCGCGACAGACCTTCGGCGATCTTCTTGCGATCGCCCGACGAGATCCCGATATCGATCGAGGGTGCGCTGTCGGCGGCCGACGGCGACGCGGCCGGGGCGACCGACACCTTGTCCGATTTGGTCTTGTCCGTTTTGCTGGTCTTGGCGGGCTTATTGGGCTTGGCCATGTGCGACTCCTTCTCCGATGCGGGCGATCGAACGGTTTCGATCGGGGGTTTTTTGAACAATGCGGCGACAATAGGCGCAGTCGGCCGCGAAGTGAAATGGTTTGTGCCTAGCGTTGCGATACGAACGATCTATCGATGAAGAGTACCGATTCCAATCAGTCTAGCCACGAGAATGCTAGTGCCGCGTTACGACAGGCGCGGCATGCGATCGATGGCGCCTTGAGCCGCGACCGCGGTCGCTTGCACGGCCTGTGGTCGCGCTGGAGCGGCAAGCCCGGCGACGAGCGCGCGCGCGCTGCATTCGCGCAGGCCCTGGCGGCATCGGTGGCGCAGCGCGAAGCGCGGGCGGCCTCGCTGCCGCGCGCGCCGGTCGACCCGGGTTTGCCGATCGCGGCCGAAGCCGAGCGCATCGTCGAGTTGATCCGCAAGCATCCGGTGGTGGTGATCGCCGGCGAGACCGGCTCGGGCAAGACCACCCAGTTGCCGAAGCTATGCCTGGCCGCCGGGCGCGGCGCCGCCGGCATGATCGGCTGCACCCAGCCGCGCCGCATCGCCGCGCGCGCGGTGGCCCGGCGCGTGGCCGAGGAATTGCAGACGCCGCTCGGCGAGACCGTCGGCTACCAGGTCCGCTTCAACGACAACGTCGGCGAGCGTACCGCGATCAAGTTCATGACCGACGGCATCCTGCTGGCGGAGATCCAGTCCGACCGCTGGCTGTCGGCCTACGACACGATCCTGATCGACGAGGCCCACGAACGCAGCCTCAACATCGATTTCCTGCTCGGCTATCTGAAGCAACTGCTGAAGAAGCGGCCCGACCTGAAGATCATCGTGACCTCGGCGACCATCGACACCGAGCGCTTCGCCGCGCATTTCGACGGTGCGCCGGTGGTCAGCGTGGAGGGCCGCGGCTATCCGGTGACGGTGCGCTACCGGCCGCTGGAAGGCGAGGGCGAGAGCCAGGTCGACGGCCGCGTGCGCGAGGCCCGCCAGGGCGAACGCAGCGTCAACGACGGCATCGTCGCGGCCTGCGACGAAATCACCCGCGAGGACCCGCGCGGCGACGTGCTGATCTTCCTGTCCGGCGAGCGCGAAATCCGCGACGCCCACCAGGCGCTGGAGCGGCGCAAGTACCGCGAGACCGAAGTGCTGCCGCTGTACGCGCGGTTGTCGGTGCGCGACCAGGACCGGGTGTTCAACCCCGGGCCGAAGCGCCGCATCGTGCTCGCGACCAACGTCGCCGAGACCTCGCTGACGGTGCCGCGGATCCGCTACGTGGTCGACCCGGGCCTGGCCCGGGTCAAGCGTTACAGCCCGCGCGGCAAACTTGACCGGCTGCACATCGAACCGGTCTCGCAAGCCAGCGCCGACCAGCGCAAAGGCCGCTGCGGCCGCATCAGCGAAGGCACCTGCTACCGCCTCTACAGCGAGGCCGATTTCGAGTCGCGGCCGCGCTACACCGACCCGGAAATCCGCCGCGCCGCCTTGGCCGGGGTGATCCTGCGCATGCTGTCGCTGGGCCTCGGACATATCGAGGACTTCCCGTTCCTGGAACCGCCGGACGGCCGCGCCATCGCCGACGGCTGGCAACAGCTGTCGGAACTCGGTGCGGTCGGCGAGGACAAGAAGCTCACCGCCACCGGCCGGACCATGGCGCGCTTGCCGGTCGACGTGAAACTCGCGCGCATGCTGGTCGCGGCCAATGCCCACGGCTGCCTGCGCGAGATGATCCCGATCGCCGCCTTCCTCGGCATCCAGGACCCGCGCGAGCGTCCGTCCGACCAGCGCGCCGCCGCCGACAACGCGCATGCCGAGTTCGCCGACCCGCGTTCGGAGTTCGTCGGCATCCTTAAATTGTGGGATGCCTACCAGGGCGCCCACGAAGAGCTGACCCAATCCAAGCTGCGCAGTTGGTGCGAGAAGCATTTCCTCGGCTTCCTGCGCATGCGCGAGTGGCGCGAGCTGCACCGGCAACTCAAGCTCGTGTGCGAGGAGACGGGACTCGGGACCAGGGACTCGGAACTCGACCAGCCTGCTGTCACCGCTTCTGCGAGTCCCGAGTCCCGAAACCCGAGTCCCGAGGGTTACGCCAGACTGCACCGCGCCCTGATCGCCGGCCTGCCGACCCAGATCGGTTTCCGCGCCGACCGCGGTTTCTACGACGGCCCGCGCGGGCGCAAGTTCCAGTTGTTCCCGGGCTCGCCACTGGCCAAGAAGCCGCCGCCGTGGGTGTTGTCGGCGACCCTGCTCGACACCGAGCGGGTGTGGTCGATGACCAACGCGACCATCGAGCCGGACTGGGCGATCCAGGAACTGCCGCATCTGCTGGCGCGGCGCCATCACGACCCGCGCTGGGCGCGCTCGCAAGGGCGGGTGGTCGGCAGCGAACAAATCAGTCTGTTCGGCCTGGTGCTCGCGCCGAAGCGGCCGATCCATTACGGCGCGCTGTACCCGGAGGAAAGCCGCGCGATCTTCGCCCGCGACGCCCTGGTGACCGGCGAGATCAACACCCGCTCCGCGTTCCTGGCGCGCAACCTCGCCACCCTGGCCAAGGCCCACGACGAAGAAGCCAAGCAACGCCGCGCCGGCCTGGTGGTCGACGAGGAATGGATGGCGCAGTGGTACCTCGACCGCCTGCCGGCGCAGGTCCACAACGTGCAGGCGCTGGACGCCTGGTACCACAAGCTGCCGGCCGAGGACAAAGCCAAGCTGGAGTGGTCGAACGCCGAGCTGATGATCGGCGGCGAAAGCGAGGCCGCGCGGTTCCCGCCGTATCTGCAGCTCGGCAATGCGCGGCTGGCGGTGAGCTATCGCTTCGAGCCGGGCGCGGCCGACGACGGCATGACCCTGGCGGTGCCGTTGCACCTGCTCAATGCACTCGATCCGGCGCAGCTGTCGTGGCTGGCGCCGGGGTTCGTCGCCGACAAGGCCGCGGCCCTGATCAAGAGCCTGCCGAAGATCCTGCGCCGCAACTTCGTGCCGGCGCCGGATTTCGCCAAGGCTTTCCACGAGGCACACAGCAAACCCGAGGCCGACGATCTGGTCGGCACGCTCGCGCGTTTCCTGCGCAAGCTGACCGGGGTCGAGGTGGCGGCGACGGATTTCGATCCGGCTTCGATCGAGCCGCATCTGCGCATGAACCTGCGTCTGCTCGAGCTCGCCGATGCGCGTGCCGACAAGGGCGCCGGCATGGCCCAGGCCGCGGTGGTGCTGGCGGAGTCGCGCGATCTCGATGAGCTGCGCGCGCGCTTCGGCGAGCGTGCGGCGCGCGCCTTCGCCGCGCGCGCCGCCGACGGCCTCGGCCAGCGCGGGCTGACCGCATTCCCGGAGCAGGCGATCCCGATGTCGGTGCCCGGCGCGGCCGGCGTGCCGGCGTTCCCGGCCTTGCACGACGACGGCGACACGGTCTCGCTGCGCGTGCACGCCGAGCGCGAGGCCGCGTTGCGCGCGCATCCGGGCGGGGTACGGCGTCTGCTGGCACTGGCGATGGCCGACAAGCTCAAGCAGGCGCGCAAGCAACTGCCGGTGCAGGCCAAGACCGGCTTGTTGTACGCCGCGATCGAATCGGCCGCGCCGCGTCAGAACGGCCTGCGCGACAGCGACCGGCTGCGCGAGGATCTGGTCGACGGCGCCCTGCAGTCCCTGCTCGGCGACGATGCCGAACTGATCGCGGTGCGCGATGCGGCGGCCTTCGAGGCCCGTCGCGAGGCGGTCGCGCGCAAACTGTTCCCGGAGGCGACCGAACGCCTGGCGCAGGCCGAGGCCATCTTGACTGCGGTCGCCGACGTGCGTTCGCGCCTGGAGTCGTCGTTGATGGGCTGGGCCAGCGGCAACCTCGACGACATGCGCGCGCAGCTCGCGCGGCTGACGCCGCCGGGCTTCCTGCGCAACGTCGCGACCACCGCGCTGGCGGAGTACCCGCGTTATCTGAAGGCCCTGGCGGTGCGCAGCGAGCGCGCCTTGCGCGATCCGGTGCGCGACCAGGCGCGGATGCTCGAGCTCAAGCCCTTCGTCGAGGCCTTCGATGCAGCGAACGCCGCCGGCCGGGCCGAGGCTGCCGGCTGGCAGGCGCTGCGCTGGGAGATCGAGGAGCTGCGGGTGTCGCTGTTCGCCCAGGAGCTGGGCGTGCGCGGCGGCGTGTCGCCGAAGAAGCTCGCGCAACGACTGGCGTCGCTGCGCGCTTGAGCCGTTGGCAGAAGCGCGCCTTCGGGCGCGCCGCGCTCAGTCGAGGCGGCGGACCTTGGCCTTCGGCGTCTGCCCTTCGACTTCCAGGAACCAGCCGCCCATCAGGCCGGGCTTGATGGTGACCTTCGGCGGCGGCACCGGCTTGCCGAGGAACAGCGAGCCTTCGGTCACCCGCCAGCGCTGGCCGTTTTCGAGTTCGAACACGGTGCCGATCGACCAGCCGCGGAACTCGCCCTTGAGCGCGCTCTGCACCGGTTCCACGTCGCCGCGGTCGAGCAGGCCCTTGCGTTCCGAACGCACCGCCTTGGTGGCCTCGGCGACGGCCGCAGTCTGCTCCTGCGACAACAGTTCGTTGAGCAGGGCCAGTTGCTGCGGCGACAGGGTGTCGAGCCCGGTGGCCTTCATCTGTTCGGCATTGAAGCGTTGTTCGACCGCGACATAGGGACGCTCGGCGCCGAACGCGGCGGGCGCGATCGCGAGCAGGACGGCAACGGTCAACGAGGACAGCACACGCATGTCGGACTCCGGACGGGGCAGCGGCGAAACGGTGAAGGAGAACGCCCGCGCGCCGACGCCGTGGGGCGTCGGAGCACGGGCGGCATTCATTACTTGACGCGGGTGACCTTGGCGCGGGTGTTGTAGCCGTCGACCGAGAGGAACCAGGCGCCGCCGATCACGCTGGGGTTGATGCGCACCTGCGGCGAATCCAGGTGCACGCCGGGCAGGTCGACGCCGTCGACCTGGCGCCATTCCTGGCCGTTGTCGAGCACGTAGACCTGGCCCTGGCCGTAGCCGTCGAACTTGCCGTTGAGGCGGGCGACCACCGCTTCGCGCGAGCCCGAACCGAGGAAACCGCGGTTCTCGTGCTTGACCAATTCGCGGGTTTCTTCTTTGGCCTTGACCACGGCCTTGCTGGTCTCGGCGTCGAGGGTGCGGTTGAGCCAGGCGTTCAGATTGGCGAGCTGTTCCGGGCTGAGCTGGTCGAGACCGGCGGCCTTGAACTGTTCGGCGCTCATCTGTTGTTCGATCTTGGACTGGGCGAGGGCGGCCGGCGCGCTCAGCGCCAGGGCGATCGCGACACCAGCGGCGATCAGCAAGGGACGCAATGCGGAAGGGTGAATCGCGGACATCGTGCTGTTCCTCGGGGCGGTTGCTCGCTAGTGTAGTCGCTCGTCCCTTGCGCTTCGAACCTCTTCTCCCCCGTTGTGAACGCGTCTCCCGCCGAGTCCCGCCATTCCCCTGCCGACGTGCTGGCTCTGCCTGCGGCGGCGATCATCGCCGGGCCCTTGCGCAAGGCGCTGGAAGCCGCTGCGCAGAGGCCGGAGGCCGGCGAGGGCGCACTCGATTCGCCGGCCGTCATCGCCGCCACCCTGGACGCGCTGGCCCTGCTCGATGCCGACAGCGACACGGTCGCGGCGGCGATCCTGCACGCCTACCCGGGCTGGGCGAAGGCGCTCGGGCCGGGCTTCGAACGCGAGCATCCCCTGTTGGCGGCCTTGCTCGACGGCCAGCGCGCCGCCGGCCAGGTCTGGGCGCTGCATGCCGAACAGGGCCGGCGCTCGGGCACCGAGGGCCTGCGCCGATTGCTGCTGGCGATCGTGCGCGACCTGCGGGTGGTGCCGATTCTGTTGGCGCGGCAACTGGCGCGCATGCGCCATGCCGAACGCCTGCCGCCGGACACCCGCCGCGAATTGGCGGCGCTGACCCGCGACATTCATGCGCCGCTGGCCAACCGGCTCGGCATCTGGCAGCTCAAGTGGGAGCTGGAAGACCTGGCCTTCCGCTACCTGGAGCCGCAGACCTACCAGAAGATCGCGCGCCTGCTCGACGAGAAACGCGGCGACCGCGAGCGCTACATCGAGCAGGTCAAGCGCACCCTGCGCGAGGCGATGGCCGCGCAGGGCCTCAAGGCCGAAGTCGCGGGCCGGCCCAAGCACATCTACAGCATCTGGAAGAAGATGCAGCGCAAGGACGTGCCGATCGGCGAGCTCTACGACCTGCGCGCGGTGCGGGTCATGGTCGAGGACCTGGCCTCGTGCTACGCCGCGCTCGGCGTGGTGCACGCGCAGTGGACGCCGATCCCGAGCGAGTTCGACGACTACATCGCCCGGCCCAAGCGCAACGACTACCGTTCGCTGCACACCGCCGTGGTCGGGCCCGAGGGCAAGACCCTGGAAGTGCAGATCCGCACCGAAGAGATGCACCGCCAGGCCGAACTCGGCGTGGCCGCGCACTGGAAGTACAAGGAAGTCGGCAGCCACAGCGCCGACGCCGCGTTCGACCGCAAGATCGCCTGGATGCGGCGCCTGCTCGACAGCAAGAGCGAAGGCGGCAGCGACGGCGCCGACGCCGCGCTGGCGAGCGAGCTGGACACCGAGTTGGTCGAGGACCGGGTCTACGTGCTGACGCCGAAGGGCGAGGTGATCGACCTGCCGACCGGCGCCACCCCGCTGGATTTCGCCTACCACGTGCACACCGAGGTCGGGCACCGCTGTCGCGGCGCCAAGGTCGACGGCCGCATCGTGCCGCTCGACCACAAGCTGCGCAGCGGCGACCGGGTCGAGATCCTGACCGCCAAGACCGGCGAGCCGCGCCGCGACTGGCTGGTCGCGGCGAACGGCTTCCTGGCCAGCAACCGTTCGCGGGAAAAGGTCCGCAACTGGTTCCACAAGCTCGACCGCTCGCGCAACGAACAGGCCGGGCGCGACCTGCTCGACAAGGAACTGCGCCGGCTCGGCGTGCTCGGCGCCGACCTGGCCCCGGCGCGCGCCCGGTTCAACCTCGCCAACGACGAGGACCTGTACGTGCAGGTCGCGCTGGGCGACATCGGTCCGCACCAGATCGGCCGTGCTCTGCTCGAACACGAGCGCGCACTGTCGGCGCCGCCACCGTCGGCCGCGCCGACCTCGACCACCACGATCCCGCCGGCGCCGCGCAAGACCCCCGGCAAGTCCACCGATTTCACCGTCGAGGGCGTCGGCAACCTGCTGGTGCAGATCTCGCGTTGCTGCCAGCCGCTGCCGGGCGAGCCGATCGCCGGCTACCTGACCCGCGGCCGCGGCGTCAGCGTGCACCGTCCCGACTGCAGCGCCTTCGTCCGCCTCGCCGCGGCCCAGCCGCAGCGCGTGCTGCCGGTGGAGTGGGGCCGTAAGGGCAGCGGCTACGAAGTCGACATCGAAGTACTGGCGCTCGACCGCAAATGGCTGCTCAAGGAAGTGACCAACGTCATCGCCCAGGCCAATGCCCACGTGATCAGCATCCGCAGCGACGTCGAGCGCAGCAGCGCCCAGGTCCGCCTGCGCCTGCGTCTGCGGGTGGCCGATTACGGCCAGCTCTCGACCCTGCTCGGCAAGCTGTCCTCACTGCCGGGCGTGGAGTATGCGCAGCGGCATTGAGTCGCAGGCGCGGCATCATTCCCGCGCCGCGCGCTGTCCCTGTAGGAGCGGCGTAAGCCGCGACCGCGAATCGGCACCCGCCCGCGAAACCGGTCCCGCGTGGAAAATCAGTCGGCCTTTTTCGATGGATACGCAGTCTCCTGACGGTAATGTCGCAGTTCTGTTTCCACGGTCGCGGCTTACGCCGCTCCTACAGGGAGGGCTACGGTTTCCGCCCCAAGGCGGATGCGTCCCCGGAGACAATTGGCACACACGCTGAAGAAGACGCGGCAGTCATGCGCCGGCGTTATCCTGTCGCGGTGAAGCGCGATCCGCCGTCTCCCTCCGACACCTCTGCCGTGCGCATCGAACCGCTGGCCGGGGATTACAGCGCGTTGCGCTTCGATCGGGCACCGCCACGGGAGCGCGACAACGGCTTGCGTGTCCGGCGCTGGGGTCTGCGTGGCGCGATCCTCGTCGCTGCCGGTTTACTGCTGGCGCTGGTCCTCGGGCGGCAGGCGATGTCGGAATGGCTGTGGCCGGACACGCGTGCGCAAAGCCTGCGCGAAGAGGCGACGCGGGCCCTGGCCGAAGGCCGGCTGAGTTCGGCCGATGGCCACGGCGCGCGCGAGTTGTTCGAGGCCGCGCTGGCCCTCGATCCCGACCGCAGCGATGCCCGCGAAGGCCTGGTCAAGGTCGGCCGGGTCGCGCTCGATCAGGCCGGCCAGGCGATCGACGGCGGCCATTTCGACTTCGCCCGACAACGGCTGGATATGGCGCGTCAGTTGGCGACGCCGCGCGACCAGGTCGAAGCCATGGCGCGACGGCTGCGCGAACGCGAAGCGGCCCATGCCGGGCTCGACCGGCTGGTGGCCGATGCCGCGACCGCACGTGCGCAGGGCCGGCTCGACGGTGCGCCCGATGCGGCCCTGCCGCTGTATCTGCGCGTGCTCGCGCTGCAACCGCAACGCAACGACGCCCTCGAAGGCCGCGACGACACCCTCGCCGATCTGCTGCAGTCGGCGCGCAAGGCGCTGACCGACGGCGACCTCGCGCGCGGCGCGGCGGGCATCCAGCGCGTACAGGCCGCCGACCCCGGTCATGCCGATCTGCCGGATGCGCTGAACCTGCTCGAAAGCCATGTCGAACGGCGTCGCCGGGAAAGCGACCTGGCGCTGCGCCGACAGCGTTTCGACGACGCGCTGGCCGGTTACAGCGACCTGCTCGCGGTGCATGCCGACGACGACGCGGCGCGGCGCGGGCTGGCTGCGGTCGCCAACGCCTATGCCGCGCGCAGCGAGCGCCTCGCCGCGGATTTCCGTGTCCCCGAGGCCGAGACCGTGTTGCTGCAGGCGCGCGGTATCGCCGAGAGCGCGGCGATCGAGGTGCCGGCGGTCGCGCTGGCCCAGCAGCATCTCGACCGCGCCCGCGAATCGCGCAAGCGCTTCGAGCAGCAGGCACCGGCCGCGCAACGGCAATCGCTGCGCCGCCTGTTGAGCGAAGCCGCCGCCGCCGAGCAGCGCGGCGACCTGCTGACACCGCCGGGCGACAGCGCCTACGACAAATTGCGCGCGGCCCAGGCGATCGCGCCGCAGGACCCGGCGGTACGCGCCGCTGCGGCGCGCCTGTTGCCGGCCGCCAAGCGTTGCTTCGACAAGGAACTCAGCGCCAACCGCCTGTCGCGCGCCGGCGAATGCCTGGATGCGCGGCGCGCCCTCGAAGGCGGCGGCGCGCCGGCGCGCGAAGCCGCCGCGCGCCTGGCCCAGCGCTGGATCGCGGTCGGCGACGAACGCCTCGGCGCCGGCGAACTGCGCGCCGCCCGCAGCGCGCTCGACGCCGCCCGTTCGCTCGACCCCCGCGCCGCCGGCATCGAAGAACTCAGCGCCCGCGTGCGCAGCGCCGAAGCGGCTTCGAACTGAGGCGGGCGCTGCAGGATCTCGCCGCGGCCGCCGGCACCAGTGCGGTTCGCGGCGGGCGGGCGCCGGCTTTCTCCGATTTGCGCTGTGGCGGGTGGGCTTAGGTACAGCGTCCCGGCACCGCCTGAGCGATAATGCCGCGATTCCTGCCTGGCCTCGACGCTCCCTTGCCCTTCGATACGCCATTCGCCGTCGTTCGATATCCGTTGCGGTGGCGTCAGCGCCCGCGCGCAGAGCGCGTGCCGCAATGAGCATGCTCGATCCGCGCGACGAGGCCGCGGGCTTGGTCGCGACCGTGGTGCTGTGTACCTACAACGGTGTGCGCTATCTGCCGGCCCAGCTCGACAGCCTGCTTTCGCAGCGGCGGCTGCCGGATCGGATCGTGATCGCCGACGATGCCTCGACCGATGCGACCTGGGCTTTGCTCGGCGAGTTCGCGGCGCGGGCCGGCGAGCGCGGCATCGAGGTCGATCTGCAGCGCAATCGGCTCAATCTCGGCTACCTGCGCAACTTCGAGGCGGCGCTGCAGCGCGCCGGGGCCGGCGTGGTGTTCCTGTGCGACCAGGACGACGTCTGGCATGCCGACAAGATCGAGGACTTTCTCGAATCCTTCCGCCGCCGGCCGGCGCTGACCGTCTTGCACGGCGACTCGCGCCTGGTCGACGGCGAAGGCCGCGATCTCGGCCAGCGCATGTTCCAGACCCTGGAGGTCGCCGCTTGGGAACTGGCCGCGGTGCACGGCGGCCGGGGCTTCGACGTGCTGCTCCGGCGCAACATCGTGACCGGCGCGACCATGGCGATGCGGCGCGACTTGCTCGACCGCGCCTTGCCGATTCCGGACGGTTGGGTCCATGACGAGTGGCTGGCCTTGATTGCCGCCGCGACCGGCGAGATCGACTGCGTCGAAGCCCCGACGATCGATTACCGCCAGCATGGCGGCAACCAGATCGGCGCGCGCCGGCGCAGCCTGGTCGAGCGTCTCGGCGGCGGCAAGCAACGGCGCGAACACATGCAGCTGATGGTCGCCAAGCTCGACTCGTTGCGCCGACACATCGATAGTGCCCAGCTCGACGTCGGCGCCGACAAGCGCGCCGCGATCGACGAACGCTGGGCCCACCTGCGCCTGCGTCTGGCGATGCCGACCGGTTTCGGTCGGCGCCTGCCGCTGATCCGCGAAGAATGGCGCCAGGGCCGGTATCACCGTTATTCGGCCGGGCTGCGCTCCCTGGTCTGCGATCTGTTGGGGCTGCGCTGATATGGCCGCCACCCACCCGACCGGCGAGCCGGGGCGCATCGACGTCAGCGCCGCCATCGTCACCTATCACCCGCAGATCGAGCTGCTCGAACGCGTGATCGCCGCGGTCAGGGACCAGGTCGGGCGCGTGCAGATCTTCGACAACGCCAGCACCGGCGAGGCGCTGGAGGCGTATTTCGAGCGGCTGCGCGGGCAGGGTGTCGAGGTGTTCCGCTCCGAACGCAACGTCGGCCTGGGCAGCGCCATCAACCACGCCGCGCGCGCCGCGCGTGCGGCCGGGTTCGGACAGGTGCTGTTGATGGACCAGGACAGCATCGTCGATCCGGACATGGTCGCCGTGCTGATGCGCCACCTGCAGCAACTGCGCGGGCAGGGGCCGGTGGCCGCGGTCGGGCCGCAGTTCCGCGACGAACGCACCGGCGAGGTCGCACCTTTTGTGCAGATCGCCTTCCCGATGAACCGCAAGCTCTACGGCGGGCCGGGGCAGGTGGTCGACTGCGACTTCCTGATCACCTCGGGCACCCTGTTGCCGCTGGACGTGCTCGACACGGTCGGCGGCATGGACGAGGGCTTGTTCATCGACAACGTCGACATCGAATGGAGCTCGCGCGCGCGCCATCGCGGCTATCGCCTGTACGGCATCTGCGATGCGCGCATGCAGCACCGCATCGGCGACCTGGTCCAGGTCTCCAGTCTGATTCCTTATCGCACCGTGGTGCACAGCCCGACCCGGCTGTACTACATGATGCGCAACCGCGTGCTGCTGTACCGTCGCGCCGAAGTGCCGCGCCGCTGGATGGCGCAGGACCTGCCGCGGCTGGTGCTGAAATTCGTCGGCACCGCCTTGTTGCTGAAACCGCGCCCGGCCTATCTGCGCGCGATGCTGCGCGGCTTGCGCGACGGCCTGCGAGGCCGCGACGGGGTGATGCCGCGTGATCTCGGCTGAAAAACAAGGCCGAAGTTCCTGTCCAGGCGCGACATCGCTCGCGCCAAAAAACCACCGGCAACCTGCGACCCGGCAGCCCCTGCGTGCCCAGCCGTCGCCCAAACCCCCTCGACCGCCCCGTCGGCCCTCGCGCCCTAGCTATCGCCAGCTCCGGCCGCCCCCGAACCACCCCACCCAGACCGCATCGCATCCACCCCGCCGGCCCCTCCAGCCCCCGGCCTCAGCCTGCATTCACCGGGTATGAACGCCGATGCCGCCGCCGCGGGGCCCCGGGCACGGGCTCCGGATGCCTGCGCTAGACTTGCCGCGACTCCCTGTGTTGCATATCCGTGGCCCGAATCGATTACGACGAAGACGAGCTCGACAACGACGGTAATGACGGCGACGGCCATGCGCCGACCTGGCGCCGCCGACTGGTGACCTGGGCCCTGGCCGCGATCGGCCTGGGGCTCGGTTTCCTGATTCCGTACACGCTCTATCTCAATCACGAGGTCGGCCAGCGCTTCGGTCAGTTGCGCTGGCAGATTCCGACCCGGGTCTATGCGCGTCCGCTCGAACTGGCGCCGGGCCTGGCCCTGGATCCGGGCACGCTGAAGACCGAACTCGACGCCGCCTCCTACCGCGAGGACAGCGGCGAGCGCCCCGGTACCTATGCCCGCCAGGGCGGCCGTTTCACCGTCGCCAGCCGCGGTTTCAACGATGTCGACGGCGCCGTGCCGGCACGGCGTATCGAAGTCGTGGTGTCCGGCGGCCGCGTCGCCAGCCTGCGCGACCTGACCTCGCGCAAGTCGCTGAAGACCACGCGCCTGGACCCGGCGCGCATCGCCACGCTGTACGGGCAGAAGCAGGAAGAACGCCGCCTGGTGCGGATCGAGGAAGTGCCCGAATTGCTGGTCACCGGCCTGCAGGCCGTCGAGGACCGCGACTTCGCCCATCACATGGGCATCGACCTCAGCGGCATGGCGCGCGCGGCGTTCAAGAACGTCGCCGCCGGCCGCGCCAAGCAGGGCGCCAGCACCCTGACCCAGCAGCTCGCGCGCAGCGGCCTGCTCGGCATCGGCCAGGAACAGACCCTGACCCGCAAGGGCAAGGAAATCATCTACGCCCTGCTGATGGAGGCGCGCTACGACAAGCGCACCATCCTCGAGGCGTATTTCAACCAGGTTTATCTCGGCCAGCGCGGCTCGCAGGCCATCCACGGCGTCGCCGCGGCTTCCGAGTTCTGGTTCGGCCGCGACCTGCGCGATCTCAACACCGAACAGATCGCGTTGCTGATCGGCATCGTGCGCGGCCCGTCCTATTACGACCCGCGGCGCAATCCCGAGCGCGCGCTGGAGCGGCGCAATTTCGTCCTCGGCGAGATGCACGAGACCCAGCTGATCGACGACAAGGAATACCAGCGCGCGTTGAAGACGCCGCTCGGCATCACCTCCAACCCCGGCAGCGTCGCCGCCAATCGTTTCCCGGCGTATGTCGACCTGGTCCGCCGCCAACTCGCGCGCGACTACCCGGCCGATGCGCTCGCCGGCGCCGGCCTCAGCGTCATGAGCGGCATGTCGCCGTCGGCGCAGGCGCAGGCCGAAGGCGCGGTCGCGCGCACCCTCAAGAGCCTAGACAGCAAGCGCCGCCCGCCGTTGCAGGCCGGCCTGGTCGTCACCGACGTGCATAACGGCGAAGTCGTGGCCGTGGTCGGCAGCCGCGAGTTCACCGAGCACGGTTTCAATCGCGCGGTCGAAGCGCAGCGCCCGGTCGGCTCGCTGTTGAAGCCGTTCGTGTACCTGCTGGCGTTGGCGCAGCCGAACGAATTCAGCCTGGCCTCGTGGGTCGACGACTCGCCGGTCACGGTCAAGCTCGGCCGCGGCCGCAACTGGAACCCCGGCAATTCCGACGGCCGCAGCCATGGTCTGGTGCGCATGATCGATGCGCTGGCCATGTCCTATAACCAGGCCACGGTGCGCATCGGCATGAAGGTCGCGCCGGAACGCGTCGCCGACCTGATCAAGACCCTGGCCGGCATCGAAGCGCCGAACAACCCCTCGCTGATCCTCGGTGCGGTCGACCAGAGCCCGTACGCGATGGCGCAGCTGTACCAGTTCCTCGCCTCGGGCGGCGAAATCCAGCCGCTGCATGCGGTGCGCGGCGTGCTCGGCAGCGACGGCAAGGCGGTCAAGCGTTACGACAAAGAACCGGCCCCGGCGCAGGAAGGCGACGCGATCGCCGCGCGCCTGATCACCATCGCCCTGCAGCAGGCGGTCAGCAACGGCACCGGCCGGCAGTTGATCGGCGACGGCCTCGGCCGTCTCTCGCCCGCGGGCAAGACCGGTACCAGCAACGACGGCCGCGACAGCTGGTTCGCCGGCTGGACCGGCGATCACTTGGCGGTGATCTGGGTCGGCAACGACCAGAACCAGACCACCGGCCTGTACGGGGCGACCGGTGCGATGCGGGTGTGGTCGGCGATCTTCTCGCGCCTGCCGACCGCGCCGCTCAAGGTCACCGACAAGGGCCTGGACTGGCAGGCGGTGATCGGCACCCACACCACCGACGCGAGCTGCGTCGGCGCGCGCCGCTTCCCGTTCGTGGCCGGCTTCGCGCCGGAATACGCGCCGTGCCCGGCGCCGCAGGCCGAAGGCGAAGCCTCCGGCGGCGGCTGGCGCGAGTGGTTCGGCATCGGCAAGGACAAGGAAGAACCTGCGCGCGAACCGGCGCCGTCTCCCGATTCCCCGCCCCCGGAGCAGTAAGTCATGAAGTGCAGTGATTTCACCGGCGCCTTCCCCCGAGGTGCCCGGCGCAAAGGCGTCGTCCTGGTCGTCTTGACCTGCCTGGCGAGCGCCTGCGCGGTGGCGCCGCCGCAGCCGGCGCAGTTGGCCGAAGCGAATTTCAACGGCGAGGCCGCGGTCGTCGCGGTGCGCGCCGCCGCCGGCGGCGCCGCGCGCGAACTCGACGTGCAACCGATCCGCGATCCGCAAGTCGAAGATCTGCGCCAGCAGGCCGCGCAACTGGAACGCGCACGCAAGTACGTCGAAGCCGCCGCGGCGCTCGACCAGGCGCTGCAGATCAACGCCGCCGACCCGGCCCTGCTGCAGGAACGCGCCGAGGCGGCGCTGCTGCAGCACCGTCTCGACGATGCCGAGGGCTACGCACAGAAGGCCTTCGATTCCGGGTCCCAGGTCGGCCCGCTGTGCCGCCGTCATTGGGCGACCATCGCCCAGGTGCGGCAGGCGAAGCTCGACGGTGTCGGCGCGGCGATGAAACTGGCGCAGCGGCAGGAGCATTACGACGCCCTGGTGCCGCAGCGCAGCCAGCTCACCGAGGCGAAGAAGCAGGCACAGGCTAAAATCGACGCCTGCACGGTCGCAGCGCCAGCGCGGTATTGAATCGGATATGGAACCCAGCCGCCTTGGCGTAGCCAGTCGTGCCGCGCTGAGCGAGGGCGGCGACCTCGCGCGCAACATCGCCGCGTTCGCGCCGCGCTCGGCGCAGCAGGACTTGTCGGCGGCGATCGCCGATGCCTTCGAATCGCGTACGGCCCTGCTCGCCGAAGCCGGCACCGGCACCGGCAAGACCTTCGCCTACCTGGTCCCGGCGCTGCTGTCGGGGCTCAAGACCATCGTCTCGACCGGCACCCGCGCGCTGCAGGACCAGCTCTATCACCGCGACCTGCCGCGGGTGCGCGACGCCCTCGGGGTCGGCTTGAAGACGGCCTTGTTGAAGGGCCGCGCCAACTATCTGTGCAAATACCGCACCGAGCAGGCCAAGGGCGAACCGCGTTTCACCAGCCGCGAATACGCCGCCCAGTTCCAGCGCATCGTCAGCTGGGCCGGGCGCACGCGCATGGGCGATCTGGCCGAACTGGACGCCTTGCCGGAAGACTCGCCGCTGCTGCCGATGGTCACCTCGACCGCGGAAAACTGCCTCGGCAGCGACTGCCCGATGTTCGGCGACTGCTTCGTGATCCAGGCGCGCCAGCGCGCCCAGGCCGCCGACCTGGTCGTGGTCAATCATCATCTGTTGCTCGCCGACCTGGCGCTGAAGCAGGAAGGCTTCGGCGAAATCCTGCCGGGCGCGCAGGCCTTCGTCGTCGACGAAGCGCATCAGCTGCCCGATTTGGCTTCGCAGTTCTTCGGCGAGGCGATCAGTGCGCGGCCGCTGGTCGAGCTGGCCCGCGACGCTCTGGCCGAGTGCAAGCAGGTCACCGGCGCGCTCGCCAGCGTGCAGGGGCCCGCGCGCGAACTCGAACAGGCGGTGCGCACCGTGCGTGCGGCCATGGACGAGTTGCCGGTGCGCGCGACCCGTCGCCGCGCCGCCGAATTGCCCGAGGTGGAAGCGGCGTTCGATACGCTGGCCGCGGCCCTGCGCAGCATGCGCACCACCCTCGAACCGCTGCGCGCCGCCGCGCCGGGCTTCGAGAGCTGCCACGCACGGGCCAAGGACTTCGAGACCAAGCTGCGGCGCTGGCGCGGCCCGACCGTCGCGCGCCCGCCCGAGCCGGTCGTCGAGGAAGACGACGATTTCGAACCGCCGCGCCGGCAGCTGGCGGAGGTCGCGCTCGAAGCGGTCGACACGGACGCTGCCGCCGCCGACGACGAGGAAGAACAAACGCCCGCCGGCCCCGACAGCAGCGTGCTGTGGTACGAACTGACCGCGCGCGGTTTCCGCCTCAGCCGCACGCCGCTCGACGTCGCCGGCCCGCTGGCCGAGCATCGCGAACGTTCTCGCGCGTCGTGGGTGTTCACCTCGGCGACCTTGGCGATCGGCGGCCAGTTCCAGCATTACGCGACCAAGCTCGGCCTGGTCGAGCCCAAGACCCTGCTCGCGCCAAGTCCGTTCGACTGGGCCGAGCAAGCGCTGTGTTATCTGCCGACCGGGCTGCCCGATCCGGTAGTGCGCCATTACAACGAGAGCATGGTCGACAAGCTGCGGCCGGTGCTCGAAGCCTCGGGCGGCCGCGCCTTCGTCCTGTTCGCCTCGCACCGCGCCTTGCGCGAAGCCGCCGAACTGTTGCGCGGCGGCCCCTGGCCCTTGTTCGTCCAGGGCGAAGCGCCGCGCCACGTGTTGCTGGAACGCTTCCGCGCCTCCGGCAACGGCGTGTTGCTCGGTGCGGCGAGCTTCCGCGAAGGCGTCGACGTGGCCGGCGAGGCGCTGAGCGTGGTGGTGATCGACAAATTGCCGTTCGCCGCGCCCGACGACCCGGTGTTCGAAGCGCGCCTGGACGCGATCCGTCGCGGCGGCGGCAACCCGTTCCGCGACGAACAACTGCCGCAGGCGGTGATCGCGCTGAAGCAGGGCGCCGGCCGCCTGATCCGCAGCGAGACCGACCGCGGCGTGCTGGTGCTGTGCGACCCGCGCCTGATCTCCAAGAGTTACGGCAAGACCTTCCTCGATTCGCTGCCGCCGCTGCCGCGCACGCGCCGGGTCGAGGACGTGGCCGCCTTCTTCGCCGGTGAGCCCCTGAGTCTAGAATCGTCCTCGTCGGTCGATGAGGACCACTACCGCTGATCCGCGAGGAGGGTAGGAGCATGACGGAGCGCAAACCGCGTGTGCACGGCCTGGGTGGCGTGTTCTTCAAGGCCGACGATCCGGCCGCGCTGGCGGCTTGGTACGCCAGGCATCTGGGCGTCGGCGTGGAGGACTGGGGCGGTGCCCTGTTCCCCTGGGGCCGGCTCGATGCCGACGGCCAGCCGACCGGTCAGACGGGTTATACGGTGTGGTCGCCGTTCAAGGCCGACACCGAGTACTTCCAGCCCAGCAGCAAGCCCTACATGGTGAATTTCCGCGTCGACGACCTCGACGCGATGCTGCTCGCGCTGCGCGAAGAGGGCTGCCAGGTGCTCGATCGCGGTGAAGACAGCGAGCAGGGCAAGTTCGGCTACGTGCTCGACCCCGAAGGCGGCTTGATCGAGCTGTGGCAGCCGAACCCGAACGATCCGGCGGTCGCCGACGGCGAGTGAGGGGTGCCGGCGAGGCCTTGGCGGCGCGACCGGGCGAGTGGCGCCGGGCACAGTGCGGCGGGGGTTCCAGGAGCGCCCGCATGAGACAATCGCGGCGCGAAACGCCCGTCCGACCCTGCCGAGCCCCATGAAACTGCTAGCGTTCGAAACCGCCACCGAAGCCTGTTCCGTCGCCGTGTGGCTGGACGGCGAAGTGCGCGAGCGCTTCGAGTTGGCGCCGCGGCGCCACGCCGAACTGTCCTTGCCCTGGGCCGAGCAATTGTTGGCCGAAGCCGGCGTGCGGCGATCCGAACTCGATGCCATCGCGATCAGCCGCGGCCCCGGCGCGTTCACCGGCGTGCGCCTGGCGATCGCGATCGCGCAGGGCATCGCCCTGGCCCTGGACCGGCCGATCGTGCCGGTATCGACGCTGGCCGTGCTGGCCCTGCGCGCGCATCCGCTCGCAGCGAACGCCGGCAGCGACGACGCTTTGCGCGTGTATACCGCGATCGATGCGCGCATGGGCGAGGTCTACACCGGTGCCTTCGAGTTGCGCGGCGGCGATGCGCACGCGCTCGACGAAGAAACCGTGATCGCGCCCGATGCGGCCGTGGTGCCCGGCGATGCTCCCAACTGGCTCGGCGTCGGCACCGGTTTCGCCGCCGCCCACGGCGCGCTGCAACAGCGGCTCGGCGCGCGTTTCGCCGGCATCGACGCCGAAGCCCTGCCGCATGCGGCCGATCTCGCGCGGCTGGCGGCGCTGGCGTATGCGCGCGGCGAAGCGGTCGCTCCCGAATTGGTCGAGCCCGCCTACCTGCGCAACAACGTCGCCCTGACCATCGCCGAGCAGGTCGCCCTGCGCAGCGAGCGCAAGGCCGCGTCCTGATTCACCTATTCGCAGCGTCCGCGCTGTCGCTCAAGGAAGACAGCATGCGATCGGCGGATAGTAGTCCAGCAATGTAAACAGGCGCCGCCCGCTGTGAATGCGACGGGTTATCCCGATTTGGAAAGCTTGGAACGACCTTCGATGATCGAAACCATTCTGGGATTTGACTGCTGATGGCTGGGTTTCAGCCTCTTACGTGGCTTTACGACGTGATTGTTGAGGACGATGGCATTCGTTTCGTCGTTCTCAGGAAGGTGACAGTTCACTTCCTCGACAGGGATCGCATCGAAGAGATCAAGGAGACCGGTGTGGCCTCGATAGGATCCATCTCGGCGTTCAACTTCAAGAGCCGATTTCTCGCTCGATCTTTCATGGTCCGTTTGAAGCGCGGCTGGTTCGCGCGTCAAGTATTGATCACCCCTGCCGATGCTCGGCAGTTCGAAGCTTGGGCAAGCCAGCATGGAATCGGCGTCAAGTAGAGCGTTTCGAAGTGACCAAGGCGGATGCCGTCGTTCTATCGTTCTTGGCGAATCATGAACATTGGCCGTGAGAGTCGCGTTGGAGTGCAATCAGTGGGTATCTGCGGCGAGACCGTTTCATGACTGACAGGAATATGAAATATGCGACGCTTCGGATCTGTGGCCACGACCTTGATCCGGCAAAGGTCACTGATGCGCTAGGCGTCGAGCCTACGTCATCGCAGAAGCGTGGAGACGAGGTGGGGCCCGAGCATCGAAAGCGGGAGCTCCCGGTCGGCGGTTGGTTCTTGACCAGCAGGGGCTATGTCGAATCCGATGACATCGCAGACCATATCCTTTGGCTGCTGGAGCATGTCTCCAACACGCTCCCGAGCGTGCGCAATATCGACGAGGTGACTCTCGTCAATATTTTTTGCTGCTGGCATCTTTCCGGGTGGAACGAAGGCTGTCGAATCGAGTCTTCACTGCTGCTTGAGCTGGGTCGCTTGGGCGTCAGCCTGGATTTCGACATCTACAATTGGCCTACGGAAAACTAGCGCTGACGGTCACGAGGCAAGCTTGGCGAGCCCATGACCTCGCAGCGCGTTACTCGTCCACCAGCGACCCGCCCGGCAGGAAATTCCAGGTACGGGTGACGTGGAGGATGTCCGGGTTCTCTTCGGTCCTGGGCAGCGGCGGGTAGGGCTCGGCCAGTTTGGCGATGCGCAGGGCGGAGGCGTCGAGCAGGGCGATGCCGCTGCTGCGGATGATGTCGGCGCGTTCGACGCTGCCGTTGCGGCGCACGGCGACGCTGATCACCACTTGTCCGGCCAGCCGGCGGCGGCGGGCTTCGTCGGGGTAGTTGAGGTTGCCGACGCGTTCGACGCGGTCGACCCATTCGCGCAGATAGCCGGCCCAGGCGTACTCGGTGGTGCTGGCCGAGACGAACTTGCGGGTCGGGCGCTTGGCGTAGCGCTCCGAGCGCATGTGGATTTCGGCGGCCAGGCGCGCCATCTCGATGTCGTGTTCGATCTTGCGCGGGCCGGTCGGCAGCGGCCGCTCGGTCGGGGTCTGGGTGCTGCGGTCGCGCGCGGTCACGGTTTCGCCGCGGGTGCTGCTGACCACGCGCGCGACCGGCTCGGGCTGGGCGGTCGGCGACTGGGCGCGCAGCGCCATCTGGGCGACGCCGGCTTCGGCCTGCGGGGCGGGGCCGGACTGGTTGTCGCGCGGGCGCGTGCTCTTGTCGTGCTCGCCGCCGCCCTGGTTGTTGGCCTGGGCGAGGAAGTCGGCCTGCTTGGGCGTCAGCGCGGTCTGGGTCTGGGTCAGGATCACGTCGAGGGTGGGCACCACCGGCGCGGCCTGCTCCAGGGTGTAGCCGACGCCGAGCACGACGATGCCGTGCACCAGCAGCGACAGCACCATGGTCGCGCTGAAGCGTTGCGGCTCGGCGATGCCGCCGGCCGGGGAGGCGGGGGCGACGGCGCTCATGCGGCCTGGGCGGCGACGCGGGCCTCGATCGCGTCGAACAGCAGCCCGGCGATGTTGAGGCCGAATTGTTCGTCGAGCTCGCGGATGCAGGTCGGGCTGGTGACGTTGAGCTCGGTCATGTAGTCGCCGATCACGTCCAGGCCGACGAACAGCATGCCGCGGCGTTTCATTTCCGGGCCGACTTCGGCGGCGATCCAGCGGTCGCGCTCGCTGAGCGGGCGGCCTTCGCCGCGGCCGCCGGCGGCGAGGTTGCCGCGGAACTCGTCGCCCTGCGGGATGCGGGCGAGGGCGTAGTCCACCGGCACGCCGTCGACCAGCAGGATGCGTTTGTCGCCGTCGCTGATCTCCGGCAGGTACTTCTGCGCCATCACCAGGTGGCGGCCGCCGTCGGACAAGGTCTCCAGGATCACGTTGACGTTCGGCTCGCCGGCGCGGACGCGGAAGATCGAGCGCCCGCCCATGCCGTCGAGCGGCTTGAGCACGGCTTCCTGGTGGAAGGCGAGGAATTCCTTGACCGCCGCGGGGTTGCGGCTGACCAGGGTCGCCGCGCAGCACTGCGGGAACAACAGGGCGGCGAGCTTCTCGTTGTAGTCGCGCAGGCCCTGCGGATCGTTGACCACGAAGGCGCCGGCGCGTTGGGCCATGCTCAGGATCTGGGTATCGTGCAGGTACTCGGCGTCGACCGGCGGGTCCTTGCGCATCAGTACGACGTGACCGGCCGCCAACTTAATTTGTGACCAAGTTCCCAGTTTGTACCAGCCGCTCGGATCGTCGCGCACTTCCAGCGCCGTCACCTTCGCCACCGCATGGCCACCGTGTAGGCTCAGTCCGCCCGGCTGCACGTACCAGAGCCGATGTCCGCGGCGCTGCGCTTCCAGTAGCATGGCGAAGGTCGAGTCCTTGGCGATCTTGATCGACCCGATGGGGTCCATCACGACGACGATGTCCAACGGCATGGGAACGGAATCCTAAAAGATTGACGGCGATGGTAGCAGGCGGGTCGCCGGTATCTGTCATGATGACGGGGTCGGAAACGGTCGCGCTGCGTCCATTTGCGACACGCAGCGATCATGGCTACTGCGCGATGCGACGGGGCGGCGATGGGCGGACCGAGTAATCGGCCTGCACAACGTTCGGTAGCGCACGGCGAGCCTGTTCCGGATGACGGAATCGCTGCGTATTCAGTTTCCAGGCACGGAATGCGCGCTTGACAGCCCGCGTGCGGCTTGGAATAAAGACGGCTTCGCGACGCCCGGGGATATCGGCGTTTGCAATGGGGGATACAAAGAATGCTCGACGAGGTTCGTAGCGGCAGCCTCGATGGTCTAAGGGTCATGGTGATCGACGATTCCAAGACCATCCGTCGAACCGCCGAGACACTGTTGAAACGCGAAGGGTGCGAGGTGGTCACGGCCATCGACGGATTCGAAGCGCTGGCGAAGATCGCCGACCAGCAGCCACAGATCATTTTCGTGGATATCATGATGCCGCGTCTGGACGGCTATCAGACGTGCGCGCTCATCAAGAACAATCAACTGTTCAAGGGCACGCCGGTGATCATGCTGTCTTCGAAGGACGGCCTGTTCGACAAGGCGCGGGGCCGCATCGTCGGGTCCGAGCAATACCTGACCAAGCCTTTCACGCGCGAGGAACTCCTCGACGCGATTCGCAAGCACGTACACGCCTGACCGGGGGGTAAGGCACACCATGGCACGCATCCTGCTTATCGAGGACTCGCCGACGGATACCGCGGTCCTGACCCAATTGCTGCAACGCAATGGGCACGAAGTTTTCGCTTCGGGCAGCGCCGAGGACGGCATCGAAGCCTGCAAACGCGAGCTGCCGGACCTGGTGATGATGGACGTGGTGTTGCCGGGCATGAACGGGTTCCAGGCTACGCGCGCGCTCAGCCGCGACGCGCAGACCAGTGCCATCCCGGTCTTGATCGTGAGCACCAAGGGCATGGAAACCGATCGCGCCTGGGGCATGCGCCAGGGCGCGCGCGACTACATCGTCAAACCGCCGCGCGAGGACGAATTGATCGCGCGGATCAACGCATTGCTGGGTAACTGAAACGATGACGCTCAAGCCGCCGTTCGATGTGCTGACCGATTACGAGCGCCGCAGTCTGGCGCACGTGCCCGGCCTGCCCGAACAGCTCGACGCGCCCGGCCTGTGGCGCGGCGTCGGTTACCGCATCGGCGACCGGCGCCTGGCCTCGACTTTCGCCGAGGTGGTGGAAATCCTCTCGCTGCCGCAGGTCACCCACGTCCCCGGCTCGCAGCCGTGGATGCTCGGCCTGGCCAACGTGCGCGGCAGCCTGCTGCCGATCGTCGACCTCAAGCAGTTCCTGGAAGGCGAGCGCACGGTGCTGCACGAGGGGCAGCGCATCCTGCTGGTGCGCCAGCCCGGCGGCGACGTCGCCGTGTTGATCGACGAGCTCTACGGCCAGCGCAGTTTCCACGACCAGCAACAGATCGGCCTCGAGGAAGTCGCCGAGCAGGGCCTCACCGAGGGCCGCTACGCGTACTTCATCGACCGGGCTTACCGCCTGGACGACCGGTACTGGGGCATCTTCAGCCTCGACCGCCTGGCCCGTACTCCCGAATTCCGACAAGCAGCGGCCTGAGCCGCTCCCTTCATCAGCCCGACTAGTAAGTTCACCGAGGTTTGCGAACCATGAGCACTGTGATGGACAACGCCGGCAAGAGCCGCCTTCTGGGCGCCAACACCTGGCTGATCGTACTGGCCGTATCGGTGCTGGTGTTCGGTCTCAACACAGGCTACGCGACCTGGAAAGGCGCCAGGCTCGGCGGCGCCGGCTCGGCGGCGTCGAACCTGCAGGTGAATTCGCAGAAGCTCGCCATTCAAGGCCGTGAAGCGGTCGGCGGCGCGAAGGACGCCTTCGCCGAGTTCAAGAAGACCAAGGCCGCGATCGACGAAGACGTGCAGACGCTCAACGACAACTTCGGCGACACCGCCGGCGTGTCGGGCCCGATCGGCGTGGTCAGCAAGAGCTGGCAGCCGCTGGGACAGAGCGCCGAACAGGTGATCGCGAGCGAGAAGGCGGTGCTGGCCCTGGCCGGCAACGCCGACAGCTTCTCCAGCCGCGTCCCGCAGCTGCAGGCCCGCCTCGACGAACTGGTCCGCGCCATGTCGGCCTCCGGCTCGCCGTCCTCGCAGGTCTACATCGCCCTGCGTCAGGTCGTGCTGTCGGCGACCATGGCCCGACGCATCACCGAAATCCGCGCCGGCGGCAGCGGCGCCGGCATGGCCGGCGAAGCGCTTGTACGCGACGCCACTGTGTTCGGCAACGTCCTCACCGGCCTGCGCAAGGGCGACACCTCGTTCGGCGTGACCGCGCTGTCCAACTCCAGCGCGCTCGCCGCGCTCGGCCAGGCCGAAGCGCTGTGGCTGGAAATGAAGAAAGACCTCGACGCGATCTCGGCCAGCTCCAAGGACCTGTTCCAGGCCCAGGCCGCGGCCGAATCGATCACCGGCGGCTCGGAACGCCTGCTGAGCGAAAGCGAAACGCTGTTCAGCGCCTTCACCGCGTTCGGTTCGCTGCGCGACAAGAGCGTGTTCGGCAACCTGTGGCTGTCGATCATCTCCGGCCTGGCCGCGCTGGTCGCGATCGCCGGCTTGCTGTTCTCGCTGAACTACGCTCAGCAGCGCCGCTACCAGACCACCAAGGAACTCAACGACCGTAACCAGGAGGCCATCATGCGCCTGCTGGACGAAATGGGTTCGCTCGCAGAAGGCGACTTGACGGTCAAGGCGACGGTGACCGAGGACATGACCGGCGCCATCGCCGACTCGATCAACTTCGCCGTCGAGCAGCTGCGCAGCCTGGTGCAGACCATTACCGACACCTCGGTGCAGGTCGCCTCCAGCGCCCAGGAAACCCAGGCCACCGCGATGCACCTGGCCGAAGCGGCCGAGCACCAGGCCCAGGAAATCAACTCCGCCTCCGACCGCATCAGCGAAATCGCGGCCTCGATCGACCAGGTCTCGAAGAACTCGGCCGAGTCGGCCGACGTGGCGCAGCGCTCGGTGCAGATCGCGACCAAGGGCGCGGGCGTGGTGCGGCAGACGATTCAGGGCATGGACTCGATCCGCGACCAGATCCAGGAAACCTCGAAGCGAATCAAGCGCCTGGGCGAAAGCTCGCAGGAAATCGGCTCGATCGTCGAACTGATCAACGACATCTCGGAACAGACCAACATCCTGGCGCTGAACGCCGCGATCCAGGCGGCCTCCGCCGGCGAAGCGGGCCGAGGCTTCGCGGTCGTGGCCGACGAAGTGCAGCGACTCGCAGAACGCGCCTCCAACGCAACCAAGCGAATCGAGACGCTGGTTCAGACAATTCAGTCCGACACCAACGAAGCTGTCAGCTCGATGGAACAGACGACCTCGGAAGTGGTCGCGGGTGCGCGACTGGCCGAGGACGCCGGTACCGCGCTGGGCGAGATCGAAAAGGTGTCGTCCGACTTGTCCAACCTCATTCAGGGCATTTCCAGTGCGGCGCAGCAGCAGTCCAGCGCCGCCTCGAACATCACCCAGACCATGAACACGATTCAGCAGATCACCTCGCAGACCTCGCAAGGCGCCAACCAGACCGCAGCGTCGATTGGAAACCTGGCGCAACTGGCGGCCGACCTGCGCCGTTCGGTCGCCGACTTCAAGCTGCCGGCCTGACCCGGCGGCAGCCGAGACACGACGCGGCGCTTTGAACGGCGGCTTGGGACGGGATTAAAAGAAGGGTTGTATCGAGGATGAAGCTTCCGACACATCGCTGGCAGAGCCACGGTCCGCGTCTGCGACGCGGTCCCGCCGACAGGCGGGTCGCGTCATGACCGCGTTGCGCGAAGCGATCGACACCACCACGCTGGGCTGGATCAAGCCCGAGCTGGACGAAACCCTGCGCCAGGCGCGCCAGGAGATCGAGGCATTCGCCGAAGATCCCGCCGACGCCTCGCGCATGCGGGTGTGCGCGAACCATCTGCACCAGGTGCACGGCACCCTGCGCATGGTCGAGCTGTATGCGCCGGCCATGGTCGCCGAGGAGATGGAGCGTCTGGCCATCGCCCTGCAGCAGGGCCAGGTCGCCGACCGCGACGAGGCCTGCGCGGCGCTGATGCGCGGCGTGGTGCTGCTGCCCGACTACCTGGAGCGTCTGCAGGGCGGGCATCGCGACATTCCGATCGTGCTGCTGCCGTTGCTTAACGAGCTGCGCGCCACGCGCGGCGAGTCCGGGCTCAACGAAAGCGTCCTGTTCGCACCGAATCTCGACCGACCGCTGCCGGCGCACCTGCCGCCGCCGCTGCCGGTCGGCAGCGCCGCCGGCCGCAACGCCAGCGCGCCGCATCTCGCCTCGCTGCGCGACGCCCTGGCCGGTTGGCCGGAAGACGGCGCGCCGGCGAATCCGGCTCAGCTCGCCTCCGCGATCGACGGCCTGCTCGCCGACGTCGTGCTGGAACCGGTGCGGCGCATGCTGTGGGTGGCCTCGTCGGTCGCCCACGCCCTGCGCGACGGCGCCCTGCCGGCCACCCGCGCGCTGCGCCAGGCCTTCGGCGGCGTCGACCGCGAAGCGCGGCAGATGCTGTCCGACGACGGCTTCAGCGCGCCGCGCGGCGAACCCGCGGCCGAGCCGACCCGCCAGTTGCTGTACCACGTCGCCCACAGCGACGGCCGCCATCCGGCGCTCGACGACCTGCGCCAGACCTTCGAACTCGCCGCGCACCTGCCCAGCGAGTCCGAACTCGAACACGCCCGCGGCAGCCTCAGCGGCCGCAACCGCGCTCTGCTCGACACCGTCGCGGCGGCGATCAAGGAAGACTTGTTGCGGGTCAAGGACGCCCTCGACCTGCACCTGCGCACCAACCAGACCGACCCCGGCGAGCTGCGTCCGCAGGTCGACGCCCTGGCCCGGGTCAGCGACACGCTGGGCATGATGGGGCTGGGCATGGCCCGCACCGTGGTGCTGCAGCAGCGCGAAGCCATGCACGAAATCGTCGAAGGCCGCCGCGCCGCCGACGAAGGCACCTTGCTCGACGTGGCCGGCGCCTTGCTCTATGTCGACGCCTCGCTGGACGACCAGGTTTCGCGCCTGGGCCTGCCCGAAGACAAGGCCGAAGAGAACCTGCTCGCCGGTGAGGCGCGCAAGGTGCTCGACGTGGTCGCACGCGAAGCCATCGCCAATTTCGGCGACGCGCGCCAGTCCTTCGTCGCCTTCGTCGAGACCAAGTGGGACCACGAAGAACTGACCGAAGTGCCGCGCGTGCTCGACGAAGTCGCCGGCGCCCTGCGCATGATCGAGCTGCCGCTGGCGGCCGACTACCTGACCGGCGTCAAGCGCTACACCGAAGTCGAACTGATCGGCCGCCGCCGCGTGCCCAGCGGCCAGCAGCTCGACACGCTGGCCGATGCGCTGGCGAGCCTGGAGTACTACCTCGAAGCGCTGCGCGAGCAACGCCCGAACCGCGACGACATTCTCGACATCGCCCGCCAGAGCCTGGAAACCCTGCGCTACTGGCCGTTGCCGGACGTGATCCGGGTCGAGCCGGCGGCCGAAGCCACCCCGGTCGCCGCGACCCCGGCCGTCGAAGCCGCCCCGGTCGATACGGCCCGGGCGCAGGCGCCGGCCGTCGAGGCCTCGACGCCGGAATCCGCTGTTGCCGACAGCCTCGACCTTCAGCGCAGCGAACAGACCGTCGACGCGCAAGCGGTCGGCGACGCCGTCGCGGCCGATACCGCCGAACCGGTCGAGCCGACGCTCGCCATGGCATCGGATGCCGCGCCCGGAACCACCCCGACTGAATCCATCACGACCGAAACCAACGCGACCGAAACCGTGGCGTCCGTCGCCGCGGGCGGCGCGCTGATCGACGCCTCCTTGCTCAACGCCGTGCCCGACGCACCGCCGTCGATGCTCGGACAGTCGGTGGCGACCGGCGGTTTCGAACAAGTCGACGACATCGACGACGAAGTGCGGGAAATCTTCCTCGAGGAATTCGAGGAGGAGATCGCCAACCTCGACAACCTGCTGCCGGCCTGGCGCGAAGCGCCGGACGATCTGGCCCGCGTGCAGCCTGTGCGGCGCGTATTCCACACCCTCAAGGGCAGCGGCCGCCTGGTCGGCGCGCGCACCCTGGGCGAGTTCAGCTGGAACATCGAAAACCTGCTCAACCGCGTGCGCGAACACGGCCGCGTGGCGAGCCCGGAAGTGATCGACCTGGTCGAGCACGCTCATCGCGCGCTGCCGGGTTTCTACGCTGCCCTGCGCAACCAGGGCCCGCTGACCGTCGACGTCGCCGGCATCGAGGCGCATGCCGATCTGCTCGCGACCGGCGAAGAAGCCTTCTACCAGCCGCCGCAAGCCGCGGTCGAAGCCGAAACCGAAACCGCGGCTCCGGTCGCGATCGACGGGCCCTACGTGCCGGCGTCGGTCGACCCGGTCCTGCTCGAAATCCTCGACGGCGAAGTGGCCGGTCACCTGGTCACCATCGAAGCGTGGCTGGCGGCCTCGCACCCGCAACCGCAGCTCGCCAGCGACGGTCTGCAGCGTTCGATCCACACCTTGAACGGCGCCTTCGCGATGACCGAAGTGCCGGTCATCACCGACGTGACCGCGCCGACCGAAGCCTACGTCAAGCGTCTGCTCGCCAGCGCCGCGCCGGCCAGCGCCGAAGGCGTGGCCGCGCTGACCGCGGTGGCCGATGCGATCCGCACTACGGTCGAGGCGCTGAAGTCGCCGATGCCGCACGTGCCGATGTTCGTCGGCTTGCCCGAACGCATCGCCGCGCTGCGCGACAGCCTGCCCGACGCGCGTTCGCCGATGATCACCGAGGAGCTCTACCACGACGACGTCCTGCCGGAAGGCCAGGATCTGTCCGAGCTCACCGTCAACGATCTCAGCGCGTTCGGCGATTACGACCCCTCGCGCGAATTCGCCCAGGTCGCCGGTAACGACGATGCCGGGGCCAAGCCGGTCTCCCGAACCGATTTCGACGGCGACGAGCTGAGCCTCGGTCTCGACCTGCTGCCGGTCGGTTTCGCCGACAGCACCATCGAGTCCGCACGTCTCGAAGTCGAGCGTGCCGAAGCGGCCCGTCTTGAAGCCGAGCGTGTGGCTGCCGAGCAAGCCGAAGCCGAACGCCTCGAAGCCGAGCGCCTTGCTGCAGAACAGGCCGAAGCCGCACGTCTGGAAGCCGAACGTATCGCTGCGGAACAGGCCGAAGCCGAGCGCCTCGAAGCCGAGCGTCTGGCCGCCGAGCAAGCCGAAGCCGCACGTCTGGAAGCCGAACGCATCGCTGCGGAACAGGCCGAAGCCGAACGCCTCGAAGCCGAGCGCCTTGCCGCAGAACAAGCCGAAGCCGCACGTCTCGAAGCCGAACGTATCGCTGCGGAACAGGCCGAAGCCGAGCGCCTCGAAGCCGAGCGTCTGGCCGCCGAGCAAGCCGAGGCCGAGCGCATCGCTGCGGAAAAAGCCGAAGCCGAACGCCTGGCCGAGGAAGAACGTCTCGAATACGAGCGTCTCGAAGCCGAATACGCCGCCGAAGCTCAGCGCGCCGAGCAGGCACGCCTGGAAGCCGAGCAGGCCGAAGCGGCCCGCCTCGAAGCCGAGCGTATCGCGGCCGAGCAGACCGAAGCCGAGCGCCTGGAAGCCGAGCGCATCGCCGCCGAACAAGCCGAAGCCGAACGCCTTGCTGCGGAGCAGGCCGAAGCAGAGCGCCTCGAAGCCGAACGCGTTGCAGCCGAGCAAGCCGAAGCCGAGCGCCTCGAAGCCGAACGCCTTGCCGCCGAGCAGGCCGAAGCCGAACGCCTCGAAGCCGAGCGCCTCGCCGCCGAGCAGGCCGAGGCCGAACGCCTCGAAGCCGAACGCATTGCCGCCGAGCAAGCCGAAGCCGAGCGTCTCGAATACGAACGCCTGGAAGCCGAGTACGCCGAAGCCGAACGCCTCGCACGCGAGCAGGCCGAAGCCGAAGCTCAGGCCGATGCCGAACAGCCGGCGACCGATCTGGCCCAGGTCCGTCTCGACGACCGCGGCACCGACAGCGAAGCCGCGGCCAACGACAACGACGAAGCGTCGAGCGCCGAGGTCGAGCGTCCGGCCGCAGCGCTGGCGGCGGGCGCAAGCACGGCCGTGCAGACCGGCATCGCCGCCGGCGTGCCGGCCGCGCTGGCCGCGATCTTCGCGCATGCCTCCAACGCTAATCCCGATCCGGAAGAAGCGCTCGATGTGAGCGAACTCGATCCCGAACTCGTCGACATCTTCGTCGAAGAGGGCGGCGACCTGCTCGACCACTCCGACGGTCTGCTCGCGCAGTTACGCGAGACGCCGAGCGAGCGCGAGCCCTTGGTCGGGCTGCAACGCGATCTGCATACGCTCAAGGGCGGTGCGCGCATGGCCGGCATCATGGCCGTGGGCGAACTCGGCCACGTCATGGAGTCGCTGCTCGAAGCGGTCGTCGACCATCGCACCGAACTCGGTCGCGACGGTCTGGTCCTGCTCGAACGCGGTTTCGACCGCCTGCACGCCATGGTCACCCGCGTCGGCACCGGTCGCGCGATCGCGATGCCGGAAGCACTGATCTCGGTGTTCGAAGCGCGCTGGCGCGGCGAGGCGATGCCGAGCTTCGCCGGTCTGGAGCCGGCCGAAGCCGCGCTGCCGCAAGCGCAGGCGCAGCCGGTCGCGGCCGATCACGACGGCCTCAAGCCGCTGTCCGCGCCGATCGTCGACGCGCCGCTGGGCGACGAAGACGAGATCGGCGTGCGGGCGCCGCAGGAACAGGTGCGTATCCGCGCCGACCTGCTCGACCGCCTGGTCAACTACGCCGGCGAAGTCGCGATCTATCGCGCGCGCCTGGAGCAGCAGTTGGGTGCGTTCCGCGGCGCCATCGCGGAAATGGCGCAGACCAACCTGCGTATGCGCGACCAGTTGCGCCGTCTGGAAATCGAGACCGAAGCGCAGATCATCGCGCGCTACCAGCGCGAGGGCGATTCGGGCGACCAGTCGTTCGATCCGCTGGAACTCGACCGCTTCTCGACCCTGCAACAGCTGTCGCGCGCGCTGACCGAATCGGCGGCCGACCAGAACAGCCTGCAGAACACCCTCGACGACCTGACCCGTCAGTACGAAACCCTGCTGCTGCAGCAGTCGCGAGTCAGTTCGGAGTTGCAGGAAGGCCTCATGCGCACGCGCATGGTGCCGTTCGACACCCTGTTGCCGCGTCTGCGCCGCGTGGTCCGCCAGGCCTCGAGCGAACTGGGCAAGCAGGTCACGCTCAAGCTCGAAGGCACCCAGGGCGAACTCGACCGCAACGTGCTCGAGCGCATGACCGCGCCGCTGGAGCACATGCTCCGCAACGCCGTCGCGCACGGCCTGGAACGTCCCGAACAGCGTCGCGCCGCCGGTAAGCCGGACGAAGGCACGGTGCGCATCGCGGTGCGCCGCGAAGGTTCGGAAGTCGTGCTGGAAGTGGCCGACGACGGCGCCGGTCTCGACCGTGCGGCGATCCGTCGCCGCGGCGAAGAACGCGGCCTGGTACGTGCCGACGCGGTCATCGCCGAAGCCGACCTGGACTCGCTGATCCTCGAGCCGGGCTTCTCCACCGCCGACGAAGTCAGCCGCCTCGCCGGTCGCGGCGTCGGCATGGACGTGGTCGCCAGCGAAGTGCGCCAGCTCGGCGGCACCTTGGACATCCACTCGCGTCCCGGCCACGGCGTCCACTTCACCCTGCGCCTGCCGCAGACGCTCGCGGTCACCCAGGCGGTGTTCGTGCGCATCGGCGACATCACCTTCGCCGTGCCGATCGCTTCGGTGCGCGGCGTCGGCCGCCTGTCGCGCGAGCTGCTCGACGCGGGCGAGGCCAACTACCGTTACGGCGGCGAAGACTATGTCGTCCACGACCTCGGCACCCTGATCGGCCACGCGCCGGCCAAGGCCGAAGGCCAGTTGCAGATGCCGTTGCTGCTGATCCGCTCCGGCGATCTGCGCGCCGCCATCACCATCGACCAGGTTATCGGCAACCGCGAAATCGTGGTCAAGCCGGTCGGCCCGCAGGTGGCGTCGGTGCCCGGCATCTTCGGCGCGACCATCATGGGCGACGGCCGCGTGGTGGTGATCCTCGACGTCGCGCCGTTGGTGCGCCGCCGTACCGCGCAGTTGCTCGACTTCGCCCAGGTGGTGGAGCCGCCGCCGGCCCCGGCGGAAACCCGCCGCGTGCCGCTGGTGATGGTGGTCGACGACTCGGTGACGATGCGCAAGGTCACCGGACGCGTGCTCGAACGCCACAACTTCGAGGTCATTACCGCGAAGGACGGCATCGACGCGCTCGAACGCATGGCCGAGCGCGTGCCCGACCTGATGCTGCTCGACATCGAAATGCCGCGCATGGACGGCTACGAGCTGGCCACCCAGATGAAGGCCGACGCGCGCATGCGCGAAGTGCCGATCGTGATGATCACCTCGCGTACCGGCGAGAAGCATCGCCAGCGTGCGTTCGAGATCGGTGTCGAGCGTTATCTCGGCAAGCCTTATCAGGAGCTTGAATTGATCCGCAACGTGTTCGAACTGCTTGGAATCGCGCGTCATCATGGCTGAAGCAGAACGTCGCGTAGCGTTGTTGGCGCGGGCCGGCGTGGCCTGCGACCGTTTGCGTAGCGCGCTCGGCGATGCCGGCGCGAACCTGGTGTTGGTGGGCGATCCGACCGCGTTGGAACCGGCTGCGCTCGACGCTGCCGATCCGGACGTGGTCGTGGTCGTGCTCGACCCGGCCACCGAGGACGCGCTGGACCGTTTCGAGAACCTGCTGGTCGATCCCTCGATCGAGGTGATCTTCGAGGAAGCCGAACTGACGGTGTCGCGCGAGGGCTGGGACGAAGCGCGTTGGGCGCGCCATCTCAGCGCCAAACTGCACCGTCACGACGACGTGTTGCCGCCGGGCCGCGAGCCCGAGCCGGAACCCGATCCGATGCTGATCTCGACCGGGTTCGAGCGTCCGTTCGCGGCGGGATCGCCGTTGGCGCAGGAGCCGGTCGGGTTCGACCCGGCTTCGGCCGAGGCCTCGCTGGACCCGCTGTCGTTCGTCGCCGCCGAACAGATCGGCGAACTGGCGCGGGTCGCACCGTCGCCGCCGCCGGCCGAAGACCGTATCGAATTCATCACCGCCGAAGCGATGGCCGAGGACGGCGCCGAACAGCTCGAAGCCGAAGAAATCATCGCCACCGAAGCGGTCGCCGCCGACGATTTCGACATCGGCCACCTGACCTTGGAAGCGGTCGACAGCCAGGACGAGGTTCCGGGCAACGCCGCGCCGTATTCGCAGACGCTCGGCGAGTGGGTGGAGCCGGCCGCGGCCCATGCCGACGTGCCCGCGCTCGACGAAACCGGGCTGGGCGATCTCGAAGTGTGGCGCGCGCCGCCGCAGGACCAGGTCCGCGAGCTGATCGACTTCGACAGCGCCTTCTCGATCCAGGACGACCAGTCCGGGCCCGAATCCGCATCGACGGTCGCGCCGCTCGATTTCGACGACGGCCGCAACGAACGCGCCGCGGCCGAAGCGCGCAACTTCGAGAGCGACTTCGAGTTCGACTTGAACGAAGACCTGCAGGCGGCGCCGAAAGCGCCGTTGCCGCCGGCGCCTGCCGTGCCGGACTGGTCGTTCAGCGACGAGGCCAGCTTGGTCAGCGCGGCGACCGGTCAAAGCGGCGCGCATGGCAACGCAGGCATGGGCAAGCACGATCTCGACGAAATCGAGCGCCGTATTTCCGGCCTGGAACTGGTCGACGACAGCCTGCCGGCCTCGACGCGCAATGGCGCCGTGCTCGTGCTCGCCGGCATCGGCGGACCCGATGCGGTGCGCCAGTTGCTCGGCGCGTTGCCGGAGAATTTCGGCCGGCCGGTGCTGGTGCAACAGCGTCTCGACGGCGGCCGCTACGACAAGCTGGTCGCTCAGATGCAGCGCGCCACCTCGGTGCTGGTCAAGCTCGCCGAACCCGGCACGCGCACCATCGATGGGGTGATCTACATCCTGCCGGCGGGACTCGGCATCGACGTCAGCGACAGCGGCATCCAGTTCGTCGAAGGCGCCGAGGTGATCGACGCCTTGCCGGCTTCCGACAGCGCGGTGTTGCTGTTCAGCGGCGCCGACCCGGCCCAGGTCGATACGGCGATGAAGCTGTCCGCGCACGGCGCGTTGGTCGCCGGCCAGTCGCCCGACGGTTGCTACGACGCGGCCGCGGCCAGCGCGGCGATCGCGCGCGGCGCCGGCAGCGGACAGCCGGCCGATCTGGCCGCCAAGCTGGCCTCGCGCTGGTCCGTACAAAGCGCGATCTAAGGCCGCAAGCCAAGAGCCCGAACGCCGTCGCCGTGTGGCGACGGCACCGAATCCCGGATTCCGGCATCAAGGAATCCACCGCAGCAGATCCACCCGTTGAAGGCCGCGCAATCCGCGGCGAGGACGCGAAGCGATGTCGAACGAGAACCAGATCAGCGACGCAGCCCCTGAAGCCACCTCGCAAGCCGACATCCGCGGCGTGTTGATCCAGGTCGGCGGCGCACGACTGCTGCTGCCCAACGCGACCATCGCCGAGGTGTTGTCGTACGCGCCGCCGGCGCCGATCGAGGACGCGCCGCGCTGGCTGCTCGGCCAGATCCGTTGGCGCGGTTGGCATCTGCCGCTGGTCGCTTTCGGCGAACTGTCCGGGCTCGCCCGCGAGCAGGGCGGCCTGGGCAGCAAGGTCGTGGTGCTGAAGGCGCTCAGCGCCGCCTCGCGCCTGCCGTATTTCGCTTTGTTGACCCAGGGCTTCCCGCGCCTGGTCACGGTGTCGCGCGACAGCTTGTCGGTCGCCGGACGCGAAGGCGACGTGCTGCCGCACGCCGTGCAGGCGCGAGTACTGCTCAACGACGATCCGGCGCTGCTGCCCGATCTGGAAGCGCTGGAAGCGATGATCGGCGAAGCGCTCGCACAAGCGGCGTGAGTCCGGCGCCGCAGGCCGGCGGCGCGACGTCGCCGTCTGGCTCGTCATCCGGCCCGCGGTCGGCCGCGTCGGCGCCGAAACGCTACGCCTCGGTCGACGCCCTGCGCGGGCTCACCGTCGCGGCGATGCTGCTGGTCAACAACCCTGGCGATTGGGGCCATGTCTACGCGCCCTTGCTGCATTCGCAATGGCACGGGTTCACCCCGACCGACCTCGTATTCCCGATGTTCCTGTTCATCGTCGGCGTGTCGATCGCGCTGGCGCTGATGCCGCGCCGCGAACACGGTGTAGCCGCTGCGACCCTGCTGCGTCCGGCGTTGTGGCGCGCGGCGCGCATCGTCGGCCTCGGCCTGCTGCTGCATGTCTGCGCGATCTGGGCGTTCGGCCACGAGCACCTGCGTATACCCGGCGTGTTGCAGCGCATCGGCCTGTGTTTCGCCGCCGCGGCGCTGATCGCGTTGTATGTGCCGGCGCGGGTGCAATGGATCGCCTGGGGCGCGCTGTTGTTCGGCTATGCGGCTTTGCTCGCAGCCGGCGGCAGTTATGCACCCTTCGAGAACATCGCCAGTCGTTTCGACCGTGCGCTGTTCGGCGTCCACGTCTTTCAGATCGACCCGGCCAGCGGCCGCGGCCACGACCCCGAAGGCCTGGTGTCGACGCTCGGCGCGCTGGCGACGACCTTGCTCGGACTGCGCGCCGGCGATTGGTTGCGCCGCGGCAACCTGCGCGCGCTGTGGATCGCCGGCGCGGTCTGCCTGCTCGCCGGCTGGGTAGGGGCGTATTGGCAGCCGTTCAACAAGAACCTGTGGACCCCGGCCTACGTGCTGTGGAGCGGCGGCTTGTCGTGTTGGGTGCTGGCCGTGTTCCACGAACTGATCGACCGTCGCGGCTGGCCCGCGCTCGGACGCGCCTTCGGCGTCAACGCCATCGCCGCTTACGGCGGCTCGGCCTTGCTGCTGTACCTGCTGATGGGCATGGGATGGCTGCAACCGATCTACCGCCGCGGTTTCGCCGACTGGATGACGCCGCTGTTCGGGCCTTATCTGCCTTCGTTGGCGTTCGCGCTGGTCTTCGTCGCGTTGTGGTGGGGCGTGGTGCGCTGGCTGGACGCGCGGCGGATCTATTTCAAGATCTGAGTGTCGTTGCCGGGTTCGGGTGAGGCGGCAGCAACAGCAACAGCAAATCCCTCGCATCTGCTGCGCAGGCGCGCCCCCTTTTAAAAGGGGCAATAGCACCGGCTCTAAGGCAGCAGCACCGTCGCGTCGTGCACTTCCCCCTTTGAAAAGGGGGGCAGGGGGGATTTTGCTTTTGCCTTTAAAGCGACAACGAGACGTCGCTCAAGCCAGATCGCCGAACTTCGCCTGCAAGGCCGCGATCGCCGCCAGGCCGGCGGTTTCGGTGCGCAGGATGCGCGGGCCCAGGCGCAGGCCCTGGAAGCCGGCATCGCGCAGTTGCTGCCGGTCGAGCGGCGACCAGCCGCCTTCCGGGCCGATCGCGAGCAGTACCGGTGCCTCGATCTCGACTGACAAGGTGGCGAAGGCGAGTTCGCCTTCCGGATCGAGGATCAGGCGCAGGCCGCCGGGCGGCAGCGCCGCCAGCGTCGCCGCCAAGGAACGCGGCGCCGAGACCTCGGGCACGCGCGCACGACCGCTCTGTTCGCAGGCCGACGCGACCACGCTGCGCCAATGCGCATGACGTTTCTCCGCGCGCGCTTCGTCGAGCTTGACCTCGCTGCGCTGCGACCACAACGGATGCACGGCGTGCGCGCCGAGCTCGGTGGCCTTCTGCAGGATCAGGTCCATCTTCTCGCCGCGGGCGATGCCTTGCAGCAGCACCAGGGGCAGCGGCGATTCGCGTTCGACCTCCTGCGCCGATTCGAGCACCACCCGCACCTCGCGCTTGCCGAGCGCGACGATGCGGCCGTGGTAGTCGCGGCCGTCGCCGTTGAACAGCACGCAGGCGTCGCCGACCTCGTGGCGCAGCACGCGCGCCAGATGCGTGGCGGGGCCTTCGGGCAACGCGATCTCGCGACCGGCGGCGAGATCGGCATCGACATGGACTCGGGTCAGGCGCATGCGTCGGCCTCCCGCACGGCATGATCGATCGCCGCGCGCGTGGTGTCGGCGAGCAAGCCCAGGGCGTCCTCGTCGATCGAATAGGGCGGCATCCAGTACAGCACGTCGCCGAGCGGCCGCAGCAACACGCCGCGGTCGAGCGCGGCACGATACGCGTGCAGGCCGAAGCGGGCGGCCGGGTCGAACGGCGTGCGCTTGTCGCCGTTGCGGGTCAGCTCGAAGGCGACGATCATGCCGGCCTGGCGCACGTCGGCGACATGCGGGTGGTCGGCGAAATCGGCGGCGAGCCGGGCCATGCGCGCGCTGGTGACGCGGTTGCGGGCGACGATGTCGTCGTCGCGGAAAATATCCAGGCTGGCCAGCGCCGCCGCGCAGGCGAGCGGGTTGCCGGTGTAGCTGTGCGAGTGCAGGAAGGCGCGCTCGCGCGAGTCGTCGAGGAAACCGTCGTAGATCGATTGCGTGGTCAGCACCGCGGCCAGGGGCAGGGCGCCGCCGGTCAGGCCCTTCGACAGGCACAGCAGGTCGGGCATGACCCCGGCCTGTTCGCTCGCGAACAAGGTGCCGGTGCGGCCGAAGCCGACCGCGATCTCGTCGGCGATCAGGAACACGCCGTGCTCGTCGCACAGCTGGCGCGCCAGCTTGAGATACAGCGGGTCGTGCATGCGCATGCCGCCGGCGCATTGCACGCGCGGCTCCAGGATCAGCGCGCAGACTTCATCGGCATGGCGTTCGAGCAGATGACGCAAAGCCGTCGCGGCCTGTTCGGCGCGCTCGGCCGGGGTTTGGCCGGGTTCGCACAGGTAGGCGTCGGGCGAGGGCGCGAACAGCGACTCGGCCAGCAGCGGTGCGTAGATGCGCCGGTACAGCGGAATGTCGCCGACCGCGAGGGCGCCGAGGGTTTCGCCGTGGTAGCCGTTCTCCAGGGCGATGAACTTGGTCCGGCCTTCGATGCCGCGGTTGCGGAACCAGTGGAAGGCCATCTTCAGGGCCACCTCGACCCCGGCCGAGCCGTTGTCGGCGTAGAACACCTTGCTCAGCGGCGCACGCCCGTCCTGGCGCGGCGCCAGCGCCAGCAGGCGCTCTGCGAGTTCGACCGCCGGCGCGTGCGAGCAGCCGGCCAGGATCACGTGTTCGAGGGTGCGCGCCTGGGTCGCGATGGCCTCGGCGATGCGCGGTTCGGCATGGCCGAACAGATTGGTCCACCAACTCGAGATCGCATCCAGATAGCGACGCCCGTCGCGGCCGATCAGCCACGGCCCTTGCCCGCTCGCGATCGGCAGCAAGGGCAGCGTATGGGGGTGTTCGCGCATCTGGGTGCAGGGGTGCCACAGCACCGCCAGGTCGCGTTCGCGCCAGGAGTCCGCCGCGTCGGCGCCCGGCTCTGTTAGCATCGTCGTGTCGTGAGTGATCTCTCGCATCCCCCTATTATCGTGCCTTTCCGCTCCCTGCTCACGCCCGGAGCCGCGCCATGACCCGGCGGCTGCCGACCATTCATCACGTCACCGAGCACGAGGCCGGCCCGTACCGGCTGGAACGGCTCGATCTCGAGTTCTCCAACGGCGAACGCCGCCAGTACGAGCGCCTGCACGGGCGCGGCCACGGCGCGGTCGTGGTGGTGCCGATGATCGACGACGACACCGTGCTGCTGGTGCGCGAATACGCCGCCGGCGTGCACCGCTACGAGCTCGGTCTCGTCAAGGGCCGCATCGATGCCGGAGAAAGCCCGATCGAGGCCGCCGACCGCGAGCTCAAGGAAGAAGCCGGTTATGGCGCGCGCTCATTGAAGGTGCTGCGCTCGCTGACCCTCGCACCCACCTACATGAGCCATCAGGCGCATCTGGTGCTGGCGCGCGATCTCTACCCCGAGCGCCTGCCCGGCGACGAACCCGAAGAGCTCGAAGTGGTGCCGTGGAAACTCGACGACCTGCACGAGTTGATCCTGCGCGAGGATTTTTCCGAAGGCCGCAGCATCGCCGCGCTGTTCATCGCCCGCGAATGGCTGCGCAACGGCGAGCCGCACCCGGAGCCGCAAGCATGAGCGCAGCCCCTGTGAAACCAGCCCTGCTCAGCCCGGAACAGATCGAAGGCGCGATCGCGATCGCCCGCGCCGCCGCGGCCGCGATCCTGACCGTCTACGACGGCGAGTTCGCGGTCGAACGCAAGGCCGACGCTTCGCCGGTCACCGCCGCCGACATGGCCGCGCACCACCTCATCGTCGACGGGCTGGCCCGCCTGACCCCGGACATCCCGGTGCTGTCGGAGGAATCCGCGCACGAGGTCAGTTTCGAGCAGCGTCGCGAATGGTCGCGCCTGTGGCTGGTCGACCCGCTCGACGGCACCCGCGAATTCGTCAAGCGCAACGGCGAGTTCTCGGTGAATCTGGCCCTGATCGACCACGGCGTGCCGGTGTTCGGCCTGATCCAGGCGCCGGTCGGTGGAGCGCTTTGGCATGCCCAGCGCGGCGGCCGCGCCTACCGCCGCGACGGCGACGACGAGCGCGAAGTACGGGTGCGCGCACCGGCGGCGCAGCCGCTGCGGGTCGCCGCGAGCCGCTCCTTCCACAGCGACCGCGCCGAACGGGCGATGGCGCGTCTGCAACGCGAAGCGCCCGGCGGCATCGACATGCTCAGCCTGGGTTCGTCGTTGAAATTCTGTCGGATCGCCGAGGGCGGTCTCGATCTGTACCCGCGTTTCGGCCCGACCAGCGAATGGGACACCGCCGCCGGCCAGTGCGTGCTCGAAGCCGCGGGCGGCGCCGTGTTCGACCCGCAAGGCCGGCCGTTCCGTTACAACCAGCGCGCCGGCATTCTCAACGGCGATTTCGTCGCCGTGGGCGACCTGGCTCTGCCGTGGAAGGAGTGGCTCGATGGCTGAAGTGCTGAACCTGCCGCCGGGTATCGCCGGGCTGTTGACGATCATGGCGCGCCTGCGCGATCGCGACAGCGGCTGCCCCTGGGACATCGAACAGGATTTCGCTTCGATCGCGCCGTACACGATCGAAGAAGCCTACGAAGTCGCCGACGCCATCGATCGCAAGGACCTGATCTCGCTGAAGGACGAACTCGGCGATCTGCTGCTGCAGGTCGTGTTCCATGCGCGCATGGCCGAGGAACAGGGCGCGTTCGCTTTCGACGACGTGGTCGCGGCGATCAGCGACAAGATGGTGCGCCGTCATCCGCACGTGTTCGGCGACGCCAGCGTCGAGGACGTTGAGGCCCAGACCGTGGCCTGGGAAGAACAGAAGCGCCGCGAGCGCGAGGCGGCGGGCGAGGTCGACACCTCGGCGCTGGCCGGTATCGCCCGCGGCCTGCCCGAGTGGCAGCGTGCGGTGAAACTGCAAAAGCGCGCGGCCGCGGTCGGTTTCGACTGGCCCGACGTGAGCCCGGTGATCGCCAAGCTGCACGAGGAAATCGAGGAAGTCCGCGCCGAGTTCGCCGCGGTCGCCGCCGCGCCCGACGATGCGGCCGCACACGGCCGCCTCGAGGACGAGATCGGCGACGTGCTGTTCGTCTGCGCGAATCTGGCCCGCCACGGCAAGGTCGACGTCGGTGCCGCGCTGCGTCGTGCCAACCTCAAGTTCGAGCGCCGTTTCCGCGCGATGGAAACCCTGGCCGCGCAAGACGGTCTGGCCCTGGCGGAGTTGCCGCTGGAAGGCCAGGACGCGTACTGGGACAAGAGCAAGCGAGCCGAGCGCGGCGAATCCTGAGCGCGGCGTTCGCGCCCAGCGGCGCCCGATCTTGCGGCGCTGCGAGCAGCACGGCAGGATGCGTGCAGGATCGATAAGCGAGGGAACGCCATGAATCGTCGCATGCGCCGGTGGTCGCTGGCCTGTCTGTTAGCTGCATGTTTCTCGGTCGAAGCGGCGGAGCAGGAAAACCTGATCGTGTTCGTCGGCGAGAAGCTGTCGGTCGAGCAGTTCGGACCCGTACTGGGCAAGGACGTGCTCCTCATGGACGCCGCCTTCAAGGCGAAGTATCGGGTCGAGCAGCTCGTCTATGGCGAGTACGACGGCGATACGATTGAGTTCGAGGCCTACGACCATCACGGTGTGCCGCCGTTCTCGCGCTTTCCCCATGCCTTGTTGTTCGTATCGCGCGACGGCAACCGGCTTTACCATCAGAAATACCAGTATTACCCGGTGTTCAGGGCCCCGTCCGGCGCCTGGTTCGGTTGCGGACCGGTGGGCGAGCGCGATAGCGAGGATCGTCGCGGCATCGCCGAAGCCAGGCCGATACCATGGGACAGCGATGCCTACCATCCGCTGGAGCCTGGGTGGTCCAGCAAGGACCGGCGCAAGCTGTTTGCGCGCGAGCATTTCCGCATCGACGGCGACAAAGCGTATTGTCTGACCGGTAGCCCGGTGGACGAGTTGTTCGAGGTCAAGAAGCGCACCGTGCTGAAGGCGCGGGGCATGTTCGGCGGTGAGGCGAAGACCGCCGATTGAGCGGTGCGGGGCGATCAGGCGAGGACAGGGACATGGCGAACCGTTTTGCGAGTTTCCGCGAGTTCTATCCGTTCTATCTGAGCGAACACAGCAACCGCACCAGCCGGCGCCTGCATTTCATCGGCAGTTGCGGCGTGCTGGTGCTGCTCGCGCTGGCCTTGGCCCAAGGCCGGCCCTGGCTGCTGCTGGTGGCGCTGTTGTGCGGCTACGGTTTCGCCTGGGTCGGGCATTTCTTCTTCGAGAAGAATCGCCCGGCCACCTTCAAGCACCCGCTGTATTCCTTCGTCGGCGATTGGGTGATGTTCAAGGACATCCTGACCGGCAAGATCAAGTTCTGAGCGCCCGCCCGAACGCGCCCGAGAAAGAACCCCCAAAACAGCCGCGAAACCGACGAGTCGCGTCGGGTTCGCATCCATCAAGGAAGATATCTTGAATCTCAAGATCGCTGTGTGCGGCCTTATGTTGACTTACCTGTGGCCGGGCGTGGTGTCGGCGGCGCCCGCCGCACAGCCCGATGTGCCGATGCGCGTCTCCCCGTGGCTCAGCGAAAGCATGGACAGCAAGACCTGTCCCATCGTCCGCGTTTATCTGGCTGGGGCCGGATCGGCCGAGGGCGGTTCCGCAGTGGCGACGCTGTGGCGTAACCGCGGCGATCAAAACTCGGCGCTGGCGGCCTGGCCGGCGCTGCACCTGTCGGTGAACGGTCAAGCTTTTGCTTTGCGCCGCGAGGGCGCACATTCGGATATCGAAGCACTGGGCCTGCAGCGGCAGCGCGGTCAGACCCTGCGTTGGTCCGATGCGGGCGAGAAGATTTCGGCGGAGCTGCGCCTGGGCGCGCCGAGCCTGTCGGTCGAGGAGGACGGGCGCTGGACCCGGCTGCCGGCGGCGCAGGCGGTGCAGGCGCGCGCGGCGATGGACGACGCCAGCACCCTCACCCGCTGGAAGGGCCATCTGACGGTGACTGTCCGTGGTCAGCGCTGGCAGCGCGAGGTCGAGGTCGAGTCCTTGTGCGGGCCTTGATCGGGTCGTTGCGCCGCGCTCGATCCGCGAAGATCAATCCGGGAAGCTCAATCCAGGAAAATCAGCCAGGCCGCGACCACGATCAGGCCGAACCCGGCCCAGTGGTTCCACTTCAGCGGCTCGCCGAGGTACCAGGCCGAGAAGCCGGCGAACACCAGCAGGGTGATGACCTCTTGCATGCCCTTGAGCTGCGGCGCCGAGTACACCGCGCTGCCGAGACGGTTGGCGGGTACCTGCAGGCAGTACTCGAACAGGGCGATGCCCCAGCTGACCGCGATCGCGATCATCAACGGCGAAGACTTGTATTTGAGATGGCCGTACCAGGCGAACGTCATGAAGATGTTCGAACCGAGCAAAAGCAGGATCGGGTAGAGGCGTTCGGCGAGCATCGGGGCGTTTCGTGACGGAGTGGGCGGTCAGCGTAACGAGGGTCTTCACGGGCCGTCCACCTTGGCGAGGGCAACCTTCACAAAACTGAAGGAATGGAGAGGCTGCATGCAGGGTACGAGAGACGGGGGGCTGGTCCTGATCGTCGAAGACAACCGCAATATCTCCGAAATGGTCGGCGAGTACCTCGAAAGCCGCGGCTTCGAGGTCGATTACGCGGCCGATGGTCTCGACGGTTACCGCCTTGCCACCGAGAACAGTTACGACGTGATCGTCCTGGACCTGATGCTGCCGCGCATGGACGGCATCGAGGTCTGCAAGAAGCTGCGCGAAGAGGCCCGCAAGTCCACGCCGGTGCTGATGCTGACCGCACGCGATACGCTCGACGAGAAGCTCACCGGTTTGAGCGCCGGCGCCGACGACTATCTGACCAAGCCTTTCGCGATCCAGGAACTGGAAGCGCGCCTGCGCGCCCTGATCCGGCGCGAGCGCCGCCAGGTCGGCGGCGAGGTGCTCAAGGTCGCCGACCTGGTGCTCGACCCGGCCAGCCTGCGGGTCACCCGCGGCGGCAGCGAACTGCAACTCTCGCCGATCGGCTTGCGCCTGTTGACCATCCTGATGCGCGAATCGCCGCGCGTGGTCAGCCGCCAGGAGATCGAGCGCGAGATCTGGGGCAACGGTTTGCCGGACTCCGACACCTTGCGCAGCCATCTGTACAACCTGCGCAAGACCATCGACAAGCCGTTCGACAAGCAGCTTTTGCATACCGTGCAGAGCGCCGGCTACCGGGTGGCAGACATCTCCCAGCCGCCGGACTGACCGGCCGCGATTATGCCGCAGGGGCTACCGCGCAAGATCAAGCTCGCGTTCATTCTGCAAGCCTTGATCGGCAGCATCGCGATCACGCTGGGCATCCTCCTGGCGGGACTCGCGGTGCGCCACGTGGTGCTGGAACAGCGCATGCAGCGCGAGGCCGACGACTACTGGGCCGGGCGCATCCGCGACCCCAACTATCCGTTGCCGCGCACCTCGACCACGCGCGGCCATTTCGTCCCGACCGGCGCCAGCGACTCGCTGCTGCCGATGGTGATCCGCGGGGTCGACTCGGGCCTGCACAACCTGCCCGGCGGCGGCCGGGTGGTGCTGGTGGACCGGCGCGAGCCCGGCACCTTCTACATGATCTACGCCACCGAGCTGATCGACGAGGCGATCCTCTACACCGGCCTGTTCTCGCTGCTGCTGTCGTTGCTGACGACGTATCTGATTTCCTGGCATACCTACCGCACCTCGAAGCGACTGGTCTCGCCGGTGAGCTGGCTGGCCAACGTGGTCTCGCAATGGGATCCGCGCGATCCCGACACCAGCCTGATCGAGCCGATCAAATTCCCCTACGACCCCGGCAGCGAAGTGCGCCGCTTGTCGAGCTCGCTCAGCGGCCTGGCCGAACGAGTCAGCGACTTCGTCGAGCGCGAGCGCGATTTCACCCGCGACGCCAGCCATGAACTGCGCACGCCGTTGACGGTGATCCGGGTCGCCACCGACCTGATGCTGGCCGACCCCGACACGCCCCTGCGCGCGCAACGCTCGTTGCTGCGCGTGCAACGCGCCGGGCGCGACATGGAGGCGGTGATCGACGCCTTCCTGATCCTGGCGCGCGAGTCCGACGTCGAGCCGCAGTCCGAAGATTTCCTGGTCCGCGACATCGTCGACAACGAGATGGAGCGGATCCTGCCGCTGCTCAACGGCAAACCGGTCGAGTTGCATCTTTACGACGAGGGCGGGCCGCGCCTGACCGCGCCGCCGCACGCTCTCGGGGTCATGGTCGGCAACCTGCTCAGCAATGCGGTGCGCTTCACCGACCAGGGCCGCATCGACGTGCGCCTGAGCCGCGACAGCATCGAGATCCGCGACACCGGCATCGGCATGTCGGTGGAAACCCTGACCAAGGCCTTCACCCCGTTCTACCGCGCCGACTTCTCGGTCGGCGACGGCAAGGGCATGGGCCTGTCGATCGTGCGCCGGCTCGGCGAACGCTTCGGCTGGCCGGTCACCCTGACCAGCGCGCCCGAGCAGGGCACCACCGCGGTGATCCGCTTCCGCCCCGGCAGCGCCACCCTGAGCACCCATATGCCGCCGCTGCCGCGCCGACCCGGCGCCTGAGCCCGGCCGCCGGCTGCGACGCTTTCGCGCCCTGGCGAATCCCTGTGCAGAATCGCTTGCCGCCAAGCGCTCGCTTCGCCTGCACCGACCGTGGCGGAAACTGAACCGTTCGTGCCCGATGCGGTCAATGCAGCGAGCGCTGTCAACCGCATTCAGCCACGCGCGTTCGCGCCTTCATAGCCCACGATCCGAGTCCCATGAGCGCAGCCAAGCCGACCTCACCCGCGACGAACAACAACGGGCGCCGCAAATCGCCGTGGCCCAAGCGCATCGTCGCCGCGGCGGTGGCGCTGGCCGTGGCCGGCGGCGCCTGGACTTACTACCGTCAGCGCAATGCCGAGGACGCCGCGGGCGCCTATCGCACCGCCAAGGTCGAACGCGGCGACATCCGCGTCGCGATCTCGGCCACCGGCGCACTTTCGGCGATCTCGACCGTCGACGTCGGCAGCCAGATCTCCGGCCAGGTCACCGAGGTGCTGGCCGACTACAACGACCGCGTGACCAAGGGGCAGGTGATCGCGCGTATCGACCCGGCCACCTACGAAGCGCAGATCGCCCAGGGCTCGGCCCAGGTCAGCAACGCCCGCGCCAGCCTCGCCACCGCGCAGGCGACCCTGCGCAATGCCGAGCTGGACTACCAGCGCAAGTCGGAACTGGCCAAGAACCAGCTCGTCGCGCGCAGCGACGCCGACCTGGCCCGCGCCGCGCGCGACCAGGCCCGCGCCCAGTTGGCCGGCGCCGAAGCCCAGATCAACCAGCAGATCGCCTCGACTCAGACTTCGCGCCTCAACCTGCAGCGCACGGTGATCCGCGCACCCGTGGACGGCGTGGTGCTGACGCGCAGCATCGAGCCCGGCCAGACCGTGGCCGCGAGCCTGCAATCGCCGGTGTTGTTCCAGATCGCCGAAGACCTGTCGAAGATGGAAATCGTGTTGGCCATCGACGAGGCCGACATCGGTCAGGTCAAGCCGGGGCAAAGCGTCAACTTCACCGTCGACTCGTTTCCCGATCGCCAGTTCCGCGGCGCCGTGCAGCAGGTACGGTTGTCGGCGACCAACACCAGCAACGTCATCACCTATCCGGTCGTGGTTTCGGTCGACAACGTCGACGGCGTGCTGCTGCCGGGCATGACCGCCAACGCCGAGATCGAGGTCAGCCGCCGCGACGACGTGCTGCGGGTCAGCAATGCCGCGCTGCGCTACAAGCCGGCCGACGAAGCGGCCGGTGCGGGCGCCGCGAACGGTCCGGCCGGCGGCGCGCGCGGCGGCCTCAGCGGCGACCTGCCGCGGGTGGCCCAGGCGCTCAAGCTCGATACGAACCAGCAGGCGGCGTTCGACGCCGCGCTGGAGCAGATGAAGCAACGCATGGCCGCGCGCACTGCGGTGCCGACTGCGGCCGCGCCGGGCGGCGGTGGCGGCGCGCCGATCATCATCGGCGGCGGGCGCGGCCCGGGCGGTGGTGGCGGCAACAACAACCGCGGCAACCGCAGCGGCGGCGCCGTCTCCGGCGCGGCGCGCCAGCGCATGCAGGAACGCTTCAACCAGCAGTTCGGCTCGTTCCGCTCCATGCTCGACGAGGCCCAGCGCAAGCAGTGGGATGCCGAGATCGCCAACCTGGTCACCGCGCGCCGCGTACCGCTGTACAAGCTGGTCAAGGGCGAGCCGGAACAGATCGTGGTCCGCGTCGGCGCCAGCGACGGCAGTTGGACCGAAGTCTCGGGCAACATCCAGGAAGGCGACGAGATCGTGGTCGGCAGCGGGCGCGGCACGAAATGAGCGGCGGCATCGCTGACGCCACCGCGGTCATCGAGACCCGCGCGCTCGGCAAGGTCTATTCGCCCGGCACCGAGGCCGAAGTGATCGCCCTGCACGGCGTCGAGATGTCGATCGCGCGCGGCGAGTTCGTCGCGATCATGGGGCCGTCGGGTTCGGGCAAGTCGACCCTGATGAACCTGATCGGCTGCCTCGACACGCCGACCAGCGGCGTGTACCTGTGCGACGGCATCGACGTCGCCAGCCTCGACGCCGAAGAGCGCGCCATCCTGCGCCGCGACAAGATCGGTTTCGTGTTCCAGGGCTTCAACCTGTTGCCGCGCATGAGCGCGCTGGAGAACGTGGCGATGCCGATGGGCTATGCCAACGTGCCGCGCGACGAGCGCATGCTCCGCGCACAGCAGGCGCTCGACGCGGTCGGCCTCAGCGGCCGCGCCGGCCATCGGCCGAGCGAATTGTCCGGCGGCCAGCAGCAGCGCGTGGCTATCGCGCGCGCGCTGATCAACCGTCCGCCGATCCTGCTCGCCGACGAACCCACCGGCGCGCTCGACACCCGCACCGGCGAGGAGATCCTCGCCCTGTTCAAGCGTCTGCAGGCCGAGGACCACACCGTCGTGCTGATCACCCACGACCCGGACGTGGCCGCGCACGCCGACCGCACCTTCGTCATGCGCGACGGCGAACTGCACGTGCAGGAGGCCGGCGCATGAGTTTCATGGAAGTCCTGCGCACCGCCATCTTCGCCCTGCGCGGCAATTGGCTGCGCAGCGCGCTGACCTCGCTCGGCGTGATCATCGGCATCGCCGCAGTGATCGTGATGGTCTCGGTCGGCCAGGGCACGCAATCGGAAATCGACAAACTGGTTTCGGGGCTGGGTTCGAATCGGCTGGACATCAGTTCGGGCGGCGGCGGACGCGGCAGCGGCGGCGTGCGCCTGAGTTCCTCGAGTTTCTTCACCCTGACCGAGGCCGATGGCGAGGCGATCCGCAACGAAGTCTCGGAAGTGCAGTACGTGGCCGCCTCGTTGCGCGGCGGCACCCAGGCGGTCTACGCCGAAAACAATTGGTCGACGCAGTGGCAGGGCGTGCAGGCGGATTTCTTCGACATCAACGGCTGGACCATCGCCTCCGGCGCCAGCTTCGAGGCGCGCGACTACGGCAGCGGCGCCAAGTCGGTGATCCTCGGCGAAACCGTGCGGCGCGAACTGTTCGGCGACGAAGACGCGATCGGCCAGACCGTGCGTCTCGGGCGCGTGCCGTTCACCGTGGTGGGCACGCTCAAGCCGAAAGGGCAGGGCGGTTTCGGCCAGGACCAGGACGACGTGGTGCTGGTGCCGTTGGAAACCGGGCGCCGGCGATTGCTGGGCGCGATGGGCCTGCCGACCGGTGCGGTCATGCAGATCGCGGTCGGCGTCGGCCGCGCCGAGGACGTGGCCTATGCGCAAGAGGAAATCGAAGGCTTGCTGCGCCAGCGCCACAAGATCCAGCCCGGCGGCGACGACGACTTCAGCGTGCGCAACATCGCCGAGGTGGTCGCCACCCGCACCCAGACCACGCGTTTGATGTCCCTGCTGCTTGGCGCGGTGGCGACGATTTCGTTGATCGTCGGCGGCATCGGCATCATGAACATCATGCTGGTGTCGGTGACCGAGCGCATCCGCGAGATCGGCCTGCGCATGGCGGTCGGCGCCGGCCCCAGCGACATCCAGCGCCAGTTCCTGGCCGAGGCGATGCTGATCTCGCTGATCGGCGGTGCGCTGGGCATCGCCATCGGCGTGGTCGGCACGATCCTGGTCGGCAAGTTCGGCGCCCTGCCGATCGCCTTGAACGGGCAGATCATCGCCCTGGCGGCGGGCTTCTCGATCGCCACCGGCCTGTTCTTCGGCTATTACCCGGCGCGCAAGGCCTCGCAGCTCGACCCGATCGAAGCCTTGCGTCAGCAGTAGCGCGACCGACCGCGACCAACGGCACGGGCACGCGCCGCCGTGCCGTGACAGCGTGGCCGGGTCGTCGGATCGGAGCGGAGCGCACATGAGCAAGTGGTGGTTGGCGGTGCTGTTGCTGTTGCCGTCGCAGGCATTCGGCGCGCAGGCCGGCGCGACGCCGGCGACGGTGATCGTGCTGGGCGTCGACCACGCCGCGCAATTGGTGTCCGAGCGCGACCAGCCGGCACTGCTGGACGCGTTCCTCGATCGCGCCAAGCCCGATGCGATCTGCATCGAGCGTGCGCCGGAAGCGTTCGCGCGCGGCGACTTCTACGAGTTCACCTACGAGGTACAGGACGTGGCGGTGCCGTTCGCGCGCCGGCACGGGATCGAGTTGTGCCCGATCGACTGGGAGCCGCCGGCGGAGGACCAGCGGCTTGGCTTCGGCCTGAGCCTGGACGCACCGCCGGAGCTGCGTCCGGCCAAGGGTTTCATGGGCTTTCTCGCCTTCGGCCAAGAAGCGTCGATGCGCGATTTCTTCCATGCCGACGACCCGGCCAAGCTGGCCAAAGTGGCGAGTTGGGCCGCGACCCCGGCCTCCCGCGCCAAGCACGACCTGCCGCGCCGGCTCTATCTCTACCGCACCTATCTGCAGGCGCAGCGCATCGCCGCCGCGGCGCGTGCGCATCCGGGCGGCACGGTGGTGGTGGTCGTGGGCGAATTCCATAAGCACGATATCGAAGCGATCCTCAAGGACGAACCCGGCGTGCGCCTGGTGCAGCCGTCGTCGCTGGGCCGCCCCGATGCCAAGGCGATCGCGGCGCACGACCGCATCGAGTACCGCACCGCGATTGCGAGTTTCAATCTGCTCGGCCAGCAATCGGTAGCCGGTCCGGTGGATTACGGCTACGTCGGACGCGCGGTGGCGGCGCTGGAAGCCGCCGGCGCAACGCCGCAGGCGCGGCTGTTCCAGGTTCGCCTGGATCTGCTGCAAGGCCGGATCGAGCGCGGAGAGGCCATCGCGCGCTACCGCGCCATCGCCGCCGACGCCGGCGATGCGCGTTTCGCCTGGACCGGAGTCAAGGATGTCGCGCGCGTGGATTCCTGGTTCGACCCGTTCGGCAACCTCGACGTACGCCGCCGCGCCCTGCTGGAGGCGGCGCGGGAATCCTGGGCGGCCGGCGATGCGGCCGCTGCGAGCGAGTTGCTGGAGGCCTGCACCGAAGGGCTGAGCCTGCGGCAACGCGAGCAGTTGCGTGGCTATTGGCAGCGCGATGTGGCGGTGGCGAAATCCTCGCGATAGAAGGGGCGCAGATCCCGATGGAGAGTTCTCGTCTGGATGTTGGCTGCCCTCTTGTAGGAGCGGCGTAAGCCGCGACTCGTAGCCAAGTTGGCGTCGCATCTTTCATTCCGGCTGAAACCTTAGGCTGTGCCGTCGATATTCGATATTCGATGGCGGCGTTGTTGCTGTTGCTGTTGTTGTGCGTCGCCCAGCACTCGCGAAGGCAATCGAAGACCCGGAGGGCGGCCCGCAAGGATGCGGGCCGTTTTTCATCGGGACAGGGATGTCCCGTATGAAAAATCCCCGCGGAGGCACCGCTCGTGCGGGCCTGTGATTCAAAGCAAAAGCATTTTTCTTTGGTGACTTTTGACCGAAGGGAATCCAGGCGGCCTTTTGTTGCTTTAGACAAAAGAAAGTTACCCGCCGCTTTAGTGGCGGAAGCTTTAGGCGTTTGATCTAGATCTAGATCTTGCTTGAGCGATACGCCGCAAACCCGCGACAGCGCGGTCGCGGCTCGCGCCGCTCCTACCCTGGGCTCCAGCCGGGAGCAGCGCGAGGTTGAGGTGTAGTGGTCGCCGCTTTAAGGGTAGGAGCGACGCAAGTCGCGACCGCGTTCTCGCGGCCTCCGGCGTGTCTCTCAAGCAAGAGCAGAGCTTCCGTCCGCTA